>CAMWQI010000026.1 GCA_947176345.1 uncultured Ruminococcus sp. | reverse complement strand
ATAATAAAACCTCTTATTTTACTATTATAACACATTTTTTCTATGTGTACAAATTCTTGGGTAAAATTTGTTATTTTATACCATAAAATGATACTTTATTTCATCAGAATTTCTTTCTGCTCACAAATATCTCCCTCCAGTTTATATGTGACAGTGTACACAAGTGAATTTTCTTTTTTTTCGGTTTTTATATTTCTGTCAATAATTTCAATATCATCATTCAGAAAATTTTTTTCATATAGATAAATTTTTTCCATTATATGTTTTGAAAGTTCCTCATCAGTGAAAGTTGTTTCCGAAAGTTCAGTTTCCGTGAATTGACTTTTTATAATTCCTATGGGAAGAGTCTTACCAAAAATTTTGAAATATTTTTCGTTTTCTTCGGTCAAAAAATTTTCATATTGATTTTTTCCGAAAGAAAGCGGAATTTTAAAACTGAAAAGTTTAAGAAATTTCTGATTGAAAGTTTCGCCGGTAGGGTTGTACTGTTTAATAGTATAATTTTCCTCAAAAGTGACAGTTTCTTCGTAAGTTCCGGTAATTTTTCCCATAGCATGATGAAGATTGACATGACCCGTTTCGTCTTTGGTTACGCCGTTTATAAGGAGTGTTCCACGTGGAACATAATCGCCGACTTTATGCATTAACTGTCCATCGTAAATTGATGTATAAGTTATGTATGCGTCGTGTGCAGAAACGACATTACACGGCAAGCGTTCATTAATCATTTCCGGCTTTTCGACAATTTCCGTCACTTCAACAACCACACGGTTTCCAGTTATATGCATACCAGCCCACGCCACGCCGTCAACCATAAGGCGTAATTCATTCTCACAATAGGGAAAATTTATATCCTTAATAGGCGTACCCTGTTTAATATTCAGTTCCTCCAAAGCGGACATTATAGTGGTATCGCTTACAGTGGAATTTCCCTGAATTTCGATAGTCATTATTATGCTTGAAAAATAGAAAGATGCCGTAAAAACAAGAATTATTCCAGCTATTATTCCGAAACGTTTTTTGTGGCGGATAATTGTTGACGAAATTGTATCATATTCAAAACTCGATAATTCTATATCCAATTCATTAGCCATTGACTGAACATCTTTCAGGTCATGACGGTAAATTTCAGCATAAAAAATATCGTTCCGGCAGTATTGTGCAAAGCAGTCTACATCACTTTCGTGAATAGTATTTATAAATTTATATAAATTTTTTCCGCTTGCATTAATCTTCACACAGCCCTTTAACTGATTTTTCATTGTCTTCGGAGTTCCTTTCTGTAAATTCAATCTGTGATATTTTCCCACTTATCATAAGTCCGTTTTTATTGAAATCATATGCCCTGAGACCATTTCCCCATATATTTATATACAATCTGCCGGAAATCACCCTCATGAATACTTCGCTATATTCCTCAATTCTTTTGCAGTTTTCTATCAGCAGTTCTTTGTTTCCGTTCATATGGATAAGTGGTGTGAGATAGAATGTTTCCAGTGTTTTATCTGCGATTTTTCTGAACATAAATTATCACTCCCGTTTCAGAGGTTTGATTTTTTCGTATTCGTATAAGAGAAAAAAAGTCATTATTATAAGCATTATGGACGGCACGGGCGAATGTGCCTGATGCGTCCGGATATTTATTGATGATGTAAGGATTGTTTCACCGGAAAGCATAAGCGGTGATATAATCCGGCATATTATAAAGCTAAGTGCAGATGCTGAAATTCGCATGATTATCAGTGGTTTTAATGATAGTCCGCCGGAAATTGCAGAAATCTGAAAAATAACACATATTCCGCCGAAAGATATTAATGCACTTATATACGGCAGAAGTTCATAGTTGCCACGTGAAAAATCACTTACTGCCGTAACATCTGCAATACTTTTTATTAATTGTCTTGAATCATTTTCAGAAAGATTTGTTATTCCAGAAATCATATCTCCCATCGCTGAAATTATTCCGGTATAGTCCATAATTGCCGTAATTACAGCAAATGCCATGACCATAAAGCATATATTTACTATTGAATGCCCACCACTTATGACGCATTCCGTGAGCATATCGGAGGTTATTTTTATACTGGTTTTTCTTACAGATGAATTGCAATTTTTTCGCATAAATAGCGATAAAATCAATGCAATAACTACATTCGCTCCGATATTTGAAATAAGTATTACATTTCCGGCAGAACTGTTTCCATAAAGCTGTATAGTCACACAGCCCGATATAAAGGCACTTCCAGCTCCGAAACACACACCGCTGAATATTTCTGCACGTTTTTTTTCTATCAGACCTTTTTCATAGGCGGAGTGAAGCATTTTCATGCCTGTGGGATAACCGGCAATCATGCTGAAAAGAAAAACCGGAAAAACTATACTGTCCATGCCGAAAAGAAATTTCCCTATACTTCCGGTAAATTTTGAAATTCCGTCAATTATTCCGCTTTTTATCAGCAATGGTGCAATAATCATCATTGCATATAGCGACGGTATTATTATATATATACATCTTTCTAATGCACTATATATTGATTTATTTATTATATCTGTTTTTACCAGACAAAAAATTGATATAAACACTAATGTTAAAATTTTTATATAAAATAATATTCTTTTTTTCATAGCATCACCTTATTAAATTTTATTATCCTCTTTCTGAAATTATGTGGAAATGAAAAATTTGTAAAATTTCGGGAAATACCTTGACAAATTCAAAGATATATTATATAATTACTATAACAACAGGTTGCAATGTTGTAATGTTTTTCTTGAAACGGGGGAATTTTAATGGATATATTCAGCAGATTAAGCGATTTACTGCAATCTAATCTGAATGACCTTATTGACAGAGCAGAAGACCCTGAAAAAATGGTCAGGCAGATTATAGCTGATATGCAGTCCGAACTAAATAAGGCTGTACAGAATTACAGTAAAGTCAGGTCAAGTCAAATTCTTACAGAGAGAAAGTATAAGGACGCTTTAAACGTCTCTCAGGAATGGGAAAACAAGGCTAAAAATGCACTCTCTCAGGGAGACAAGGAACTCGCTAAACAGTCTCTTTTCAAAAAGGTTAAGTCAGATGAGGAAGTAGCATTATATAAGGAAATGTATGAGTCAGTTTCCAAGCAGACAGAAGCTGTAAAGGCACAGGTTGATACGCTCCGTCTTAAACTTGACGAAGCTAAAAACCGTCAGGCTATACTTATTGCCCGTGCAAAAATGGCTGATACACAGAAAAGACTTTCTGAAATATCGGGAAATCTTGAAAATGCGTCAGCATTTGACAAATTCAGCAGAATGGAAGAGGCTATTTCACTTCGGGAGGCTATGACTACTGCCATGAATGAAATTTCCGGTTCTGATAAAAATAAAACTACTGAACAGCTTGAAATAGACTCAAAGGTTAATTCTGAACTTGAAAGGCTTATGTCAGAACTGAATATCACGGACACCACAGAAGAAAACAAATAATTAAAAAAAAAAGGGAATTTTTCATATGAGTAAAAAAAGTAAAAATCAAGAAGATTATCCATGTAAGGTATTTAAAAGCAGTCTTGCACTGCTGGGTGCGTTGTTTGTTGCTATAGTTTCTATTATGTATATTCTCTACAAGGGCTGGACTGCTAAGGCAGAGATTGAAAAATGGAAAGACTATGACGAATGCGGAATATAAAAAAATGGGACGGATTTTTTCCGTCCTGTTTTATATAGATATAATTTTTTTGCAAAGGAAGATTTTATGCTTGTTTCTTTAAATAATATAAATAAATTCTATAACGGAAATCAATTGTTAAATAATATTTCACTTTCCATTGATGAGACCGATAAAATAGGTCTTGTCGGGAATAATGGCTGTGGTAAATCGACACTCCTGAAAATAATAACGGGTTCTGTAGAGCCGGACAGGTTCACAGAAAAAGACGGAATTATTTCTTTTGCTGGCAAGACCACTATAGGCTACCTTGAACAGATGGGCGGACTTGATTCTGAAAAAACCGTCATGGCGGAAATGCAGAGTGTTTTTGAGGAAATGCATAAGGCTATTGACCGCCTCCGTGAAATAGAGATTGAAATTGAAATGGGTGATAATTCATCAGCAGACGAATATCAGCAACTTTCGTCATGGATTGAGGCAAACGATGGCTACAATACGGACGTTAAAATAAAAACTATCCTTAATGGTATGGGGTTTTCTGAAAATGAACTTAACCGCACTGTTTCTGGATTTAGTGGCGGTGAAAAAACACGTCTTTGTATTGCAAGACTTCTGCTTGAAGAGCCTAATTTGCTTATTCTTGACGAACCCACAAACCACCTTGATTTTAAAACAATAATGTGGCTTGAAGATTATCTTCGCTCATATAGGGGAGCGGTGCTTATAGTTTCGCATGACAGATATTTTCTGGACAGGCTTTGCACCTCAATATGTGAAATCGAAAGAGGTACTCTTACACGATATAAAGGCAATTATTCAGCTTTTGTCCGACAGCGTGAAGAAAATGATACACGTCGTGAAAAAGAATATGAGATGCAACAGAAACAGATAGCTAAACTTGAAGACTATGTAGCTAAAAATCTTGTCCGTGCATCAAGTACAAAAATGGCACAGAGCCGTCGGCGACAGCTTGAAAAAATGGAACGCATAGAAAAGCCGTTCCATGAAACAAAAACCGCAAAAATTCATTTTACTTATGCTGTTGAACCGCCGATAGATGTTCTTAAAGTTAAGAATGTCGATATATCGGTAGGTGAGGGGAGTTCACGGAAAACTCTTGTTGACAATATAAACTTTGAAGTCCGTCGCGGTGAAAAAATAGGAATAATCGGCGATAACGGCATAGGAAAATCAACACTGCTGAAAATCATTCAGGAAAAAAATGACCACAAAGGCATTGTCCGCTGGAACAGCAATATAAAAATATCCTACTTTGAGCAGGAAAGCACAAATCTTAACCGTGAGTTAACAGTTATGGAAGAAATACACAGCCGATACCCGTCAATGTCAGATTTGGAAGTACGCAGTCTGCTTGCACAGGTTAGACTTACTGGCGAAAATGTTTTCAAGGAAACCGGAGTTATCAGCGGTGGAGAACGTGCTAAGCTATGTTTTGCAATCATGATGCAGGAACACGGAAACATCCTTATTCTTGATGAACCGACAAACCACCTTGACTTGTCATCAAAGGAAGCCATTGAAGAGGCGCTTTCTGAATATACCGGCACAGTTATTTTTGTTTCGCATGACAGATACTTGTTAAGCAAGATAGCCGACAGACTAATTGAACTTACCGCCGGTAATTACAGATTTCATGATTATGGATTTGAAAAATATATTGAGGTTCTCCGCAATGAACAGGCAGAACAGAAAAGAATTTCTGATGCTGAAAAATTCGCTAAAAATGCCGAAATGGCTAAGGAAAAAGCCGTAAAGACTTATCGGAGCAAACAACAAAGAAGTGCAGACGCTGCCCGAAAAAATGAAATGAAACGTCTTGAAAAAGAAATAGACGATTTTCAGGCGGAAATTGATTTCCTCACGGAAGAAATCTCACATGAAGAAATTTACAGTAATTATGAAATTATGAATGAAAAATGTACTAAAATTGAAGAACTTAAACAACGAATAGAAGAAAATTTTGACAAACTCATTGAACTTGAAGAACAATGATAATTTTTCACATATTAGACTATCTGTGATTGTCGAAAATTAACAAAATTTAAAAAATATATTGAAAAATGAGTTTAAATGTGTTATAATGAAATTCAGTACTCACGGTGAAAACCGTAGAAAAAATAATGGAGGTTTACATATGAAACACATTCAGACAATTAACAAGGCTAATCTTAAGGAGTCTGCTAAGAAGGGCGGTTGTGGCAAGTGTCAGGCATCATGCCAGTCTGCTTGCAAGACTTCATGTACAGTCGCTAACCAGAAGTGCGAAAGATAAGATTTGCATTTCACCTGAGGCAGTGTTTGTAAAAAAATACTGCCTCTGTTTTTAGTTATGAGGTGATATTATGGTGTTTAACTGCAAAATGTGCGGAGCTAATCTCAATGTAAAATCCGGTATGCGTATATGTAAATGTGATTACTGCGATTCCGTGCAGACTATTCCAGACCTTAGCAGTGAAAAGAAACTACAGCTTTTCAATAAGGCTAACGCTTTGCGTTTTGCGTGTGATTTTGACAGGGCAGGGGACGTTTACAGGGATATTGTTGCAGATTTTCCTGAAGAAGCAGAAGCCTACTGGGGACTGTGTCTTTGTAAGTACGGCATAGAGTATGTCGTTGACCCCGAAACACAGAACAGAGTGCCGACTTGCCACCGTACATCTTTTGAAAAAATTCAGGATATACCGGAGTTTCGGAAAGTTCTTGAATATTCGGACGTTAATTTAAGAAATATATACATACAGCTTGCGGAAGTCATTGACGGCATTCAGCAGGGCATACTTGAAATCGCCATGAACGAAAAGCCGTTTGATGTTTTCATATGTTACAAGGAAACGGACGAAAACGGTGGGCGTTCAGCGGACGCATTACTTGCCGAAAGGCTTTATTCAGAACTCACGGCACAGAATATAAAAACATTTTTTGCACCTGTAACGCTTAAAGGCAAGTTAGGTACAGAATTTGAACCCTACATATATTCAGCAATAAATTCCGCACAGGTTATGGTTTGTGTGGGAACGTCTTCGGAACATTTTGATTCCGTATGGGTGCGGAACGAATGGAGCAGGTTTGTTGAAATCATGAAAAAAGACAAATCTAAGATACTTATTCCGTGCTATTCGGATATATCAGTAGGTCAGTTGCCGATTGAGTTCAGGGGATTTCAGGCACAGGACTTAACGGAAACAAATGCTTTTGAAAATGTCGTGAAAAACGTTCAGGACATTATGACGGCAAGTGAGGGTGCAAAGTCACAGCTTAATGTTCTTATGGAGCAGTTTGAGGGACAATTAAGGAATGAACGTTCTAAGCTCCGTATACTTGAAAGCGTCCACCATCAGCAGATGGTAAATGAAAAGAAAAACGCAAAAAAGATGTTTCAAAAAGAGTATATCCCGCTTTTTCCGCTTGTTCTTCTGGAAATTATGATTATTTCCTTAGTTTCATTTATACTTGTGCAGTTGTATTGTACATTTTATTTTGACATAACGTTTGTACTTATAGGTGTTTTTGTTTTTTCAATACTTCCTGCTATTATAGCCTTGCCACGTATAAATAAACGCAACAAAAAAGCCCGTGAAAATCTTGCCCGACGGCTTGCATACGACGAAAACGCACCCGATTTTGATTATGGCAGTCAAAAAAGTGAAGTAGTTCAGCTTCGAGAAATGGCTATGAAAGAATATGATAAAAAACGCTTTACATTTGGTAAAACAGCATTGCTATATCTTGTAGGGTGGAATCTTTTAAAACTTCCGATAATATATATCGTAGAAATAATCGATTATCTTCCAATAGCTTCAGATTTCGTAGTAGCATTTTTTCATTTGATATTGCCCGTCGTGGGACTTGTTTTCATAATCAGGCACAATAAAAAACTGAAAAAACAGCTTGATGAAAAGTTAGAGGCGATAAACAAGAAAAATAAAATCTGAAAGGAAAATTTGAAATGATACATAAATATAAATTAAACGGATTTAATATCGTTCTGGACGTGAACAGCGGTGGTGTTCATATTGTTGATGAACTCACATATGATTTGCTTGACAATGTAGAGCCTCCGTTTTCAGAAGAATGTCCAGAAAATGTAATTGAAAAACTCTCAAAAGTCTATGATGTTGAAGATGTAAAAACCTGTTACGCTGAAATCGTCGAATTATACAATGACAAAATTCTTTTTTCCGACGATGACTATGAAAAATATGCACAATATTCTGTAGCATCGCCGGTAAAGGCTATGTGCCTTAATATTGCCCATGACTGTAATCTCCGTTGTAAGTATTGTTTTGCATCTACCGGAGATTTTGGCAAGGGCAGAAAATTAATGTCCTTTGAAACGGGAAAGCACGCTATTGATTTTCTGCTTGAAAAGTCCGGTGACCGTCAGAACCTTGAACTTGACTTTTTTGGTGGTGAGCCATTAATGAATTTCGACGTTGTAAAGCAGATAGTCAATTATGCAAGAAGTCGTGAAAAAGAGTTTAATAAAAAATTCCGCTTTACAATAACCACAAACGGCATACTCCTTGACGACGACAAAATAGACTTTATCAACAAAGAAATGTCAAATGTCGTTTTATCAATTGACGGCAGAAAAGAAGTGCATGACTTCATGAGACCGAGAGTTAACGGCACGGGCAGTTATGACAAAATTCTGCCTGCATTCAAAAAACTTGTTGACGGTCGAGGTGATAAGGAATACTATGTAAGAGGAACTTTCACAAATCATAACCTTGATTTTGCAGATGATGTTTTTGCACTTTATGATGCCGGTTTTGACCAGATTTCTATTGAACCCGTGGTGGGTGATTCGGACGAGTATGCACTTACTGAAAAGAATTTGCCGGACGTTTTCAATGAATATGAAAGACTTGCAAAAAGAATTATCGAAAATGAAAAGAATGGTAAAAAATTCAACTTTTTCCATTTTATGATTGACCTTGACCAAGGACCTTGTGCAATAAAGAGACTTCGTGGCTGTGGTTGCGGAAATGACTATGTGGCAATTACTCCGGACGGTGATATTTTCCCGTGTCACCAGTTTGTCGGAATTGACGAATACAAAATGGGAAATATTGATGAGGGAACTTTCAATCAGGAAATGAAAGACGATTTTGCAAAAGCACACGTTTATACAAAGCCGGATTGTGCTAAATGCTGGGCAAAATTTTATTGCAGTGGTGGTTGTAATGCCAACAATTATCAGTACATGGGTGACATCAGGACAGCACATAAATTATCATGTCAGCTTGAAAAGAAACGTCTTGAATGTGCAATTATGATGAAAGCTATTCGTATTTTCGGGGAGCAGGAGCAGTAATGGACATATGGGAACAACTTTATTCGTCGGCAAAGTCCGTACAGAATGAACGCAGAATATCTGCTTATGTGTCGGGAGGCGAAGTGTCAGCAGCGATACTTTCAGCATCAGGCAGAATATATACAGGAATTTGCATAGATACGTGTTCGACGCTTGGAATATGTGCTGAACGCAATGCAGTATTCAACATGATTACCAACGGCGAACATGAAATAGACAAGGTACTTGCGATTATGCCGGACGGTAGAAACGGCACTCCGTGCGGTGCGTGTCGTGAACTTATGGTACAGCTTATGCCAGACAGTTATAAAAATATAGAAATTATGCTTGACTATGAAAACAGAAAAACTATAAAATTAGGCGATATTACGCCGGAATGGTGGATATAATGAAACGAAAAATACGTACAATAACCATCAACAATAAAAAATATGTATGGTGGCATCATATAATGAATTATACAACTTCATTGTTTCTTTCGCCGGAAAACGAAAAAACAACAGTTATAAGTGTTGATTTTACGGATAAGTGTACAGACGCTGAATTTAATCTTGCTGTAACAATCAAGAAAGATGATATTGAAAAAACCGTAAATATATTAAATCCGGCTATGTCTGGATTGCTCTTGCCGTACATACAGGAGCATGAAATTTTCGTCCCACATAATCAGATTGTCATTGACGGGCGTGAACTTCTTTCAAAAATGGGTTATGAAATAATCTCATTTAAAAAAGGTCTTGATTGGTGAAAAAGTCACACACGAAACGCAAAAAATCCCCTCCGGAGCTACCGGAGGGGTGATTTTTTTATACTATAGGAGTTATCGGTGTCGTGTTGTGTTCAATGTAAGATTCGTTTTTAACGACCTTAACATGGCTGTAGCAGTCCATACCAGTACCGGCAGGAATAAGTTTACCGATAATAACATTTTCTTTAAGTCCGAGAAGTCTGTCGCTTTTTCCTCTGATAGCGGCATCAGTGAGAGCCTTTGTGGTCTCCTGGAATGATGCAGCAGACATAAAGCTGTCTGAATTTGATGAGGCTTTTGTGATACCCTGAAGCACAGGACTTGTTTGTACAAACTGTAACTCATACTCACCAGCATCAATACGTGCCTGAATTTCGTCATTGATAATGTCAATTTCTTTTCTGTCAACGAGAGTTCCGGGGAGCAGATAACTACTGCCTGTTTCTTCAACTTTGATTTTGCGGAGCATCTGCCTTACGATAACTTCAATGTGCTTGTCGTTGATGTCAACACCCTGTAAACGATAAACTTTTTGTACTTCATTTATGATATAGTTCTGTACATCAAGTGTACCAAGTATATTAAGAATATCAGCCGGATAAATATTACCTTCAGTAAGACGTGTACCCTTTTCGATTTTGTCACCTTCTGAAACTCTGATTTTAAGGTTATAAGGTATCATATAGTTTTCAGACTCGCCGGTTTCGTCATTAGTTACAATAATATTCTGTGTTGTTTTGATTTCCTCAATGTGAATAGTACCGGAAATTCTTGAAAGAATAGCCGCACCTTTAGGACGTCTGCTTTCAAAGAGTTCCTCAACACGTGGGAGACCCTGTGTAATATCTTCCGCATCGGCAGATGCAACACCACCGGTATGGAATGTTCTCATAGTAAGCTGTGTACCTGGTTCACCGATTGACTGTGCAGCTATTACGCCGACAGCCTCACCAACTGAAACAATGTTATTGTTTGCAAGGTTAGCACCATAGCACTTAGCACAAACACCTGTTCTTGCTTTACACTGGAGAACAGAACGGATTTTTATTTTTTCAATACCAGCGTCCATAATTTTTTTCGCATCTGCATCAGTTATGAGCTTGTTGCGTGAAATGATAAGCTCACCGGAGTCGTCTCTTAAATCTTCAGACAAGTATCTGCCGACAAGACGTTCTTCAAACGGTTCAACAACTTCATTGCCGTTTCTGATTTCATAAACTTCAATTCCCTCAGTTGTTCCGCAGTCTTCCTCACGTATAATAACGTCCTGTGAAACGTCAACAAGACGACGTGTAAGGTAACCAGAGTCGGCTGTACGGAGTGCAGTATCAGCAAGACCTTTTCTTGCACCTCGTGAGGCTATGAAGTATTCAAGGATATTAAGACCTTCACGGTAGTTAGCACGGATAGGAATTTCAATTACAGTACCGGACGTATTGGCAATAAGTCCACGCATACCGGCAAGCTGTCTAATCTGTGAAATAGAACCTCTCGCACCGGAGTCAGCCATCATCCAAATAGGATTGTAGCGGTCGAAATTCTCTTTAAGTTTCTTTGTTACCTCGTCGGTAGTATTAGTCCAGAGAGAGATAATTTTCTTAGTTTTTTCCTGTGCGGAAATATAACCAAATTCGTATTCATTGGTAATCTGTTCAACTTCCTCATCGGCATTTGCAAGAATTTGTTTCTTTTCCGGCGGAATAGAGGCATCACATACAGCAACAGTCAATGCTGCTCTTGTGGAGTATTTATAACCAAGTGACTTTATTCTGTCAAGAACTTCAGAAGTAGTTGTTGTACCATGAATTTTTATACAACGTTCGATAATGTCGGAAAGTTGTTTTTTGCCGACAAGGAAAGCAATTTCAAGGTCAAACTGCTTGTCGGAATTGGTTCTGTCAACATAACCTAAATTTTGTGGGATATTTTCATTGAAAATAAGTCTTCCTACAGTAGCATCAATAATCTTTGATACTTTCTTGTCGCCGATGTCCTTAGTGATTTTTACCTTGATATTGGCATGAAGTGATACATCATGTTCATGATAAGCCATGAGTGCTTCATTTACATCACGGAAAACTTTTCCCTCACCGATTTCATTAGGCTTAGCCATAGTAAGATAGTATGAACCCAGTACCATATCCTGTGACGGAACTGCAACCGGCTTGCCGTCCGATGGCTTTAAGAGGTTGTTTGCGGCAAGCATAAGGAAACGTGCTTCTGCTTGTGCCTCAGCTGAAAGCGGAAGATGTACAGCCATCTGGTCGCCGTCGAAGTCTGCATTAAATGCCGAACAAACAAGCGGGTGGAGTTTTATTGCACGTCCCTCAACAAGAATTGGTTCAAATGCCTGAATACCAAGTCTATGGAGTGTAGGGGCACGGTTCAGCATAACGGGGTGGTCTTTGATAACGTCTTCAAGTGCGTCCCATACCTTATTGTCGGCACGGTCAATCAATTTTCTTGCACTCTTTATATTTGCAATTGCTTTTTTGTCAACAAGCCTTTTCAGTACAAACGGCTTGAAAAGTTCAAGTGCCATTTCCTTAGGAAGTCCGCACTGATACATTTTGAGTTCAGGACCTACAACGATAACAGAACGTCCGGAATAGTCAACACGCTTACCAAGCAGGTTCTGACGGAAACGACCTTGTTTACCTTTCAGCATATCGGAAAGTGACTTTAATGCACGGTTATTAGGACCAGTAACGGGTCTGCCGTGTCTGCCGTTGTCTATGAGAGCATCAACAGCTTCCTGTAACATTCTCTTTTCGTTTCTTACGATAATGTCCGGTGCATCAAGTTCAAGCATTCTTTTAAGACGGTTGTTTCTGTTGATAACACGTCTGTAGAGGTCATTTAGGTCAGATGTTGCATAACGTCCACCGTCAAGCATAATCATAGGGCGGAGGTCAGGCGGAATAACCGGTACAGCATCAAGTATCATCCATTCCGGTTTGTTGCCGGAGAGACGGAATGCCTCAATAATCTGTAATCTTTTAAGGAGCTTGACTTTTTTCTGTCCGGCGGGAAGACCTACTAATTCAGCTTTGAGGTCATCTGCAACAAGTTCAATATTGTTTTTCCAGTCAACATCAATAAGGCTTGCAAATTTCATGCACTCATCGCAGGTACATTCAGTAGGCTTGTTTGTGCAGTGAACTTTTTTAGTGCCTATATATATTTTACCCATATCAACGAGACGGGTTTTATGTGCATCATATCTTTCAGGGTCATATTCATGGAGAAGTTTCTTGATAGCTTCCGCACCCATTTCAGCCTTGAAATCGTCACCGTATTTTTCAAGATATGAAAGATACTCTTTTTCAGAAAGCATTTGTTTTTTGATTAAGTCGGTGTTTCCGGCATCGATAACTATATATTTTGTGAAATAAAGAACTTCTTCAAGACGTTTCTGTGAGACTTCAAGTACCTGTCCGATTCTGGATGGAGTACCTTTAAAATACCAGATATGCGAAACAGGTGCAGCGAGTTCAATGTGTCCCATTCTTTCACGGCGAACCCTTGCTCTTGTGACTTCAACTCCGCATCGGTCACAGATTTTGCCTTTAAAGCGTATTTTCTTGAATTTACCACAGTGGCATTCCCAGTCCTTAGTTGGTCCGAAAATCCTTTCACAGAAAAGACCATCTCTTTCCGGTTTTTGTGTTCTGTAGTTTATAGTTTCAGGTCTTTCAACTGTACCGTAAGACCAGCTTCTGATTTGTTCAGGTGAAGCAAGACCGATTTTTATTGATTCAAAAGTATTAAATTCCAAACTGCTACCTCCTGCAAAATAAAGGGAATCCGTAATACAGAACCGTCACATAGGGCGGTTCTGTATCCGGCATTTATGATACGGATATATTATTAGTCCTCATTGGAGGGGTCGTCAATGTCAAAGCTGTCAAAGAGTTCGCTGTCGTCGTCAATAACGAGTTCATCGTCATCATCATCGAAAGAAAATTCATCATCGGCATAGTCTTCGGAGTCGTCGGAGTCGCTGTTTTCGTCTTCATCAAAAGTAAAGCCTTCGTCTCTGATATCGTCGTCTGAATATTCAGTATTATCATCTGTCTGTTCGTCCGCAAATGATATATTGTTGTCATTTACTGGTATCGGGTCATCATCATCAAAATTCTGTTTAAGGTCAATTTCTTCCTGATTTATGTCAAGCACTTTAACATCAAGACAGAGAGACTGCATTTCCTTGATAAGAACCTTGAATGACTCCGGAATACCAGGGGTGGGAACATTCTGACCCTTTACAATAGCTTCGTAGGTATTTACACGTCCGAGTGTATCATCTGATTTTACTGTAAGGATTTCCTGAAGTGTATAGGCTGCACCATAAGCCTCCAATGCCCATACTTCCATTTCACCGAAACGCTGTCCGCCGAACTGTGCCTTACCACCGAGTGGCTGTTGTGTTACAAGTGCATAAGGACCAACGGAACGGGCATGAATTTTATCATCAACAAGGTGGTGAAGTTTGAGGTAATACATATAACCAACTGTTACACGGTTATCGAACTTTTCACCTGTTCTTCCGTCATAGAGAGTAAATTTACAGTCATCAGTAAATTCAAGGGCTTTAGGATTTATAACTTTATCCATTGCTTTAAGCTCAAACGGGTCATTTTTGTGTTCGTTATTGTACTCATTTGCCTTACGGAAACACTCTCTTATGTCGTCTTCATGTGCACCATCAAAGACAGGTGTCATGATATGCCAGCCCAGCGCCTTACATGACATACCGAGATGTACTTCAAGAACCTGACCTATATTCATACGGGACGGAACGCCGAGAGGATTAAGAACGATGTCAAGTGGTGTACCGTCGGGGAGGAATGGCATATCTTCTTCCGGAAGTATACGTGAAACAACACCCTTGTTACCATGACGACCAGCCATTTTATCACCGACTGTGATTTTACGTTTCTGTGCAATATAGCAGATAACACGCATATTTACACCGGCACTGAGTTCATCACAATTATCCCTTGTGAATACTTTTACATCAACGATAACACCAGATGCACCATGCGGAACTTTCAAGGAGTTATCTCTTACTTCGCGGGCTTTTTCTCCAAAAATAGCACGGAGCAGGCGTTCTTCTGCTGTAAGTTCAGTTTCACCCTTAGGTGTAACTTTACCGACGAGAATATCACCGGAGTTTACTTCCGAACCTATACGGATAATGCCATTTTCGTCAAGATTTGCGAGTGCGTCGTCGCCGACGTTTGGAATATCTCTTGTGATTTCTTCAGGACCTAACTTTGTATCACGGCATTCAATTTCGTATTCCTCAATATGCACGGAAGTGAATACATCTTCACGGACAAGTCTTTCATTGAGGAGTACAGCGTCTTCGTAGTTGTAGCCCTCCCATGTCATAAATCCGATAAGGGCATTTTTACCGAGGGAAATTTCACCGTCAGCGGTAGCAGGACCGTCAGCGAGTACCTGACCTTTCTTGACGATTTCACCAGCTGAAACGATAGGTTTCTGATTTACGCAAGTACCCTGATTTGAACGTTTAAATTTAGTGAGTTCATATTTATGTTCAATGCCTGTATTATCAATCATATGAATCCTGTCGGCATCAACATAAGAAATTTTTCCGTCGTATTCCGAAACGATACATACACCGGAGTCAACAGCAGCCTTGTATTCCATACCAGTACCAACGAATGGTCTTTCAGTTTTAAGAAGCGGTACAGCCTGTTTCTGCATATTTGAACCCATTAAGGCACGGTTAGCGTCGTCATTTTCAAGGAAAGGAATCATTGAAGTTGCAACCGATACAACCATTTTAGGTGAAACGTCCATGAAATCTACTTTTTCGCGTTCACATTCAAGGATTTGGTCGCGGTAACGAGCATTTACACGAGGTCTTTTAAGTTTGCCATCTTCTGTAAGTGGTTCGTTTGCCTGTGCGACAACATAATTGTCTTCCACGTCAGCGGTCATGTAGATAACTTCATTTGTAACAATGCCTGTTGCCTTGTCAACACGTCTATATGGTGCTTCAATAAAGCCGTATTCGTTAATTCTTGCGAAAGTAGCAAGATAGGAAATAAGACCAATGTTAGGACCTTCAGGGGTTTCAATAGGACACATTCTGCCGTAATGGCTGTAATGAACGTCACGTACTTCAAATCCGGCACGGTCTCTTGAAAGACCACCAGGACCAAGAGCTGATAAACGTCTTTTATGTGTGAGTTCTGAAAGAGGGTTATTCTGGTCCATAAACTGTGAAAGTGGTGAGGAACAGAAAAATTCTTTCATTGCCGACGAAATAGGTCTTATATTTATAAGTGACTGCGGTGTAAGAGTGCTTACGTCCTGTGTCTGAATGTTCATTCTTTCGCGTATGCTACGTTCCATTCTTGCATAGCCTATTCTGAACTGATTTTGTAAAAGCTCACCTACAGAACGTATACGCCTGTTTCCAAGATGGTCTATATCATCGACAGTTCCCACGCCCTCACAAAGATTGAGAAAATAACTTATAGTAGCGAAAATATCATCAAGAATTATATGTTTTGGCACAAGTTCGTCTGCACGTTTTTTAATGTTTTCTTCAAGTTCATCATTGTCGGCGGAAGTTTCTATAATTTCGCGGAGAACCTTGAATGAAACTTTTTCATTTATGCCGTATTTTTCAGCGTCAAAGTCAATATAACCTTTTATATCAACCATGCCATTGCCGATAATTTTAGCGATTTTCTGAACCATACGGATTTCAGTTTCATCTCTGTCATTCTTGAAATATTCTTTAACTTCAACATTTACAAATGCATAATAAACGCCAGCTTGTTCGATTTCGCAAGCTTTGTCATACAGGATAGTTTCACCGGCATCAGCCATAATTTCGCCCGTCATGGGATTTATTACTGGCTGTGCGAGAGTGTGTCCGGAAAGACGTGAGGCAATACCAAGTTTCTTATTGTATTTGTAACGTCCGAAACGACACAGGTCATATCTTTTTGCATCAAAGAAAAGGTTATTAAGATGTGTCAAAGCACTTTCCACTGTAGGTGGTTCACCTGGACGGAGTTTCTTGTATACATCAATAAGTGCATCGGAGTTGTTTTTAGTGCCGTCTTTCTGGAGGATAGTTTGCTTGAGTCGGTCATCTTCACCGAACATCTCATAAATTTCTTCGTCAGAGCCGATACCTAAAGCCCTTATGAAAGTAGTTATCGGAATTTTTCTGTTTTTGTCGATACGTACATAGACAACATCGTTAGAGTCCATTTCATATTCAAGCCATGCACCACGGTTTGGAATTACTGTAGTGCTGAAAAGGTCTTTACCGGTCTTGTCTTTTTCAAATGCATAGTAGACACCAGGGGAACGTACAAGCTGTGAAACAATAACACGCTCTGCACCATTTATAACAAAAGTTCCGCTGTCGGTCATCAACGGGAAATCACCCATATAGATTTCACTTTCACTGACAGCCCCCGTTTCCTTGTTGGAAAGAGTAGCAGTAGCACGCATAGCCACCTGATAAGTAGCACCTCTTGACTTGCATTCTGCGAGGGTGTATTTAGGTTCTGTATCAAACCTGTAGTTGTTGAAATTCAGCATGAGATTTCCATTATAGTCTGTGATTGCGGTCATATCGCGGAAGACTTCACGGAGACCCTCTTCCCTGAACCACTTATAAGAGTTTTTCTGAACTTCTATAAGGTTAGGCATTTCGAGTGGTTCGGTAATTTTACCGAAACTCATTCTGACATTCTTTCCCAGCTTTTTAGGTGTAACATTCACCATAGGCGGAACCTCCTTATTTTTGGATATTCAGACCTGTCCGTTATTCCGGAAAAGACGGTAGGCGGACAGGTCATTGTCGGACATATGGTATATCGCACTGGCATAATGAAAAAATTTTCGGAAAACTATTGACAAGTTCATTCCGGTGTGATATAATAACGTAATAATAGGGGTATTATTCCATATTGATACATTATTATATTATAATACATTATAATATAAATGTCAAGAGGTAATGGAGAATTTTGTAAAAAATGCTTATTTGCGAAAAGAAATATATATTGTTTTTATACAATTATACAAAAATATTTATTTAATTGTTTTCTGTTATGGCGGAGGTGATTTTTCAGGTGAAAAAAATTATAATATTGGTTCTTACGATGGTGATTTCATTTTTTTCTTGCAGAAAAAAAGAAGTATATCCCGATTTTACTATGGATTTTCTTGATGTGGGCAAAGCAGACTGTATGGTATTGAGAACTGAAAACAGCACAGTAGTAATTGACTGTGGCGAAAAAGGCGACGGAAAACAAATTCTTTCGCTCCTTGCCGAAAATGAAATTGAAACTGTTGATTACCTGATAATCACCCATTATGACAAAGACCACGTCGGCGGTGCAGCAAAACTTATAAACAATATTGATGTGAAAAATGTTCTTGCACCAGATTACACGGAAGAAAGCGGTGAAATGGAAAAATATAATAAAGCCCTTGCCGGAAAAAATATAACGCCAGTACTTATGCATGAAGATATATCTTTCACGCTTGATGACGTTGAATATACAGTATATGCTCCGAAAAAGACTTTTTATGGCGAAGATAATGACAATGATTTTTCACTTGTGACAAAAGTTGTATATCATGATACCACTATGCTTTTTACGGGCGATGCCATGGAACAGCGTATCGAAGAAATTATGGATATAGGAAACTGCACACTGCTTAAAGTTCCTTATCATGCAAGAAAGATTGACAATTTAGAGGATTTTATAAAGCGTGTAAGACCGGAATATGCAGTAGCGTGTACTTCCGCGGAGGAATTTTCCGATAACACAAAAAATATCCTTAGTAAATATCGTGTAGAGAGTTATTCCACCTGCGATGATGGCAGAATTACAGCAGTAAGCGACGGAAATGATATAACATTTTCCACCCAGTATTAAAAAAACGGCGTATGTCACTTGACATACGCCTGAAAAAAACTTTTATTTATTTAAATTAATTAATTATTTCTTTCTTTTGAAGTAAAGTCCTACAGCCTCACTTGCAGACAGCATAACAATCACTGCAATAGTACAGCCTATTGATACAGCATAGAGTATGCCGGCAAGTGCAAGACTTCCGGTATGTTGTGGTATCATTGCAAGCCCCGGGAAAATCTGTATTATTCCGACGACCACAAATACAAATGATGCAAGTGATTTTAAACCGCCCATTCCTGTTATGAGTGTCAGTGAGCCTATAGCGGTGATAAGTGATATGTAGAGTGCGGAATTTTTTATTATGTTTCCTGCTCCACTTAGTGAGTCTTTGTATTCAAGACCAAGTTTTCCGCCGTATAACAGATAGAATGCCACTGCACCTACCACACCTATTATGGCTATTACAATAGTAATTATAAAGCCTTTTTCAGCAAGTTCAGCGTTTCGCTGTTCTTTCAGTTCAATCATCATGCGGAGACTTTCTTTAGAGTCTTTTTGATTTGATGTAAGTTGTGACGATACCGCCTTTTTAGCACCCTCACGTTTAGCACGTTCAACATCTTCGTCAACGTATTTAGGAACATATTTCGGTAGTTCAGGTTCATCGTCAAGTACAGGAGCTTCAACGGGTTCAGGAGGTGGAGCTGGTTTCTTTTCTTCAGCCGGTGGGGGAGTATAATTATCATCGTCCAGAACGGGTGCTGTCACTTCCGGTTTAGGAGCTATACCGCCCATCTGTTCGCGTCGCATATCAAGAATTTGTTGTTGTTGTACGTCTGAGAGATTATCAAATATTGCTTTAAGTTCCGGATTAAATGTAGCTATTATGTCAGCATCAGAAATAATGGGTTTTTCAGGTTCACGACTGATTGGTTGTGCGGACTCTCCCAGTTTTCCGGATATATCATCAAGAACCGGTGCAGAAACACCTGTAGGTGCACCTTTTCGCTGGTCATATGACGAATTATAATTAGTTTCCATACTGTCAAGGGAGATAGCCTCTACACCTGTAGGTGCACCTTTCCGCTGGTCAAGAGCCGGATTGTAGTTAGTTTCCATGCTGTCAAGGGAAATAGCCTCTACACCGGTGGGTGCGCCTTTTTTCTGTGAAGATGATGTATATTCTATATCCTCTAAGACGGGAGTATAGTTATTATCATCGGGCATTTAATCACCTCTTTCACTGTAAATTTTTCAGTTAAATAAATTATCTTTCAATAACCTGACTTCTGTCCGGTCCTACACCGACCATGCTTACATGACAGCCGACGAGTTCCTCAAGACGTGCTATATATTTTTTGCAGTTTTCAGGGAGTTCGTCAAAAGTCCTGCACTTTGAAATATTCTCCGTGAATCCTTCAAATTCTTCATATATAGGTGTACAGCCATCGAGTTCCTCTAAAGCCGGTGGGAAGTGTTCTGTTACAGTGCCATCAGGTTTCTGATATGCTGTGCAGATTTTGAGAGTATCAAGACCGGCGAGTGTATCAAGCTTGTTTATAGCGAGACTGTCAAGACCGTTTACTCTTACAGAATGGCGTACTATTACAGCATCAAACCAGCCTGTGCGTCGTGGTCTGCCGGTAGTAGTACCAAATTCACCGCCGACGTTTCTAATCTGGTCGCCGGTTTCGTCGTCAAGTTCAGTCGGGAACGGACCTTTTCCCACACGGGTAGTATAAGCCTTTGCAACGCCTATTATGTTAGTGATTTCCTTAGGACCTATTCCAGTGCCAACGCATACGCCTGCTGAAAGTGGGTGTGAAGATGTAACATATGGGTATGTTCCGAAATCAATGTCAAGGAGTGTAGCCTGTGCACCCTCAAACATGATAGTTTTTCCGGACTTTGAAGCCTCAAAAGTAAGTACAGAAACATCGTCCATATATGGAAGAAGTCTCTTTCCGTATTCTGTATATTCAGCGGTTACAGCATCGAGGTCAAAGGGTTCACCACCATAAACTTCAGTGATAATCTTATTTTTGAGTTTTCCTGTAGCCTGAATCTTTTCAGCAAGAAGTTCAGGGTGAACGAGGTCAAACATTCTTATACCGCATCTTTCGTACTTGTCCATATATGTAGGACCAATACCACGTTTTGTAGTGCCTATGTCCTTACCGCCACGGAAAGCCTCTGAAAGACCGTCAAGGGTGATATGCCATGGCATAACGATATGCTGTCGCTGATGCGCCT
>CAMWQI010000025.1 GCA_947176345.1 uncultured Ruminococcus sp. | reverse complement strand
AAAAATAAGTATGGACGGAACAACATATCAGATTAATTTTTATTCTGAAAAAAAGCAAAGATACATATATAATAATATTGGAAATATTATGGTTAATAAAACAAATAATATAATCCGGAATGTAAATAATTTTTAGTTTATGAACTTCGTAATTATATAAATCTTTTTTCAAAAAATGTATAAACAAAAAACTCCCTGATTTATAAAAATCAGGGAGATAATTATATCAGGGTGGGAGATGGGATTCGAACCCACGGTCTTCGGGACCACAATCCGACGCTTTAACCAGCTAAGCTACACCCACCATAAATATAAGTGGCGCGCCTTGCTGGATTCGAACCAGCGGCTTACTGCTTAGAAGGCAGTTACTCTATCCAGCTGAGTTAAAGGCGCATAAAAAATGGAGCGGGTGATGGGAATCGAACCCACGTAACCAGCTTGGAAGGCTGGAATTCTACCATTGAACTACACCCGCATCGGTGTTTGTGTTTCAACAAAAAATATTTTATCACATAATGCGCAAAAAGTCAATAGCAAAACTCAAAAAACGTTATTTTATACAAATATTTCTTTAAATCAATGCAATAAATTATGGATATTTACGTTCAATTTCTTCAACTGTGTTCAGAATACGAAAATCAATTTTTATAAATAAATGATTTAAATAAATTTTATTCGTATAATTTTTATTATACGACATATTTTTTATTCATGAAAAAGTTCGCCGTCTTGAATGGTATAATAACTATTGATTAAGATAAATAACTCAAGCATAATATTTACTTTTATATATTCAAAGACAAAAATAATTATAAATAGCTACTATAATTATTTCAGCAAATCGACAGAAAGTTTCAGTATCTGAATAAGTTTTTTCTGGTCAGTTTCTGAGCGTTCCTGTAAAATCCTGTATGCTTCCAGCGGTATATTTTCCCCATCATTTTCAGCACCTATATTCTCTAAAAGCCTGCTCAGCGGTACGGAAAGCCCATCGGCTATTTTTCCGATACTTTCAAGAGTAGCATTTTTTTCACCTCTTTCAAGCTGTCCGATATAGGTGGGATGCAGACCACATTTTTCGGCGAGTGCCTCCTGACTCATATGCTGATTAGTACGGTAATTCCTTATACGTCTGCCCGTTTCAATAGATATTTTACCCATGTGCAAAGCCTCCTTTTTAATTAAAGTATATAGGCATTTAATTTTATTTTAAACAGACTATTGACATTTATTTTGATATAGTATATACTATAAGTATCGAAAAATGTCGTAATATGTTTTTTCTGTACTTATTTTGTCGTACACAAATGTAACATTTTTGTAATATTAAAGTCATTTAAACGTCACAAAAAAATAATAAAATATAAATTAAGAAATTAATAAGGATTTCCACTTGCATTATAAAGAAAAGTATACTATAATGTATGTGTGACACAGGATTAAGTTAAAATAAAAAAATATATTTTTTTATCGACTTTTTTGTCCCTTAAAGTCACTTATATATGAAAGTACTACTCAGGAGGGGAAATAAATTGTAAAAACAAAAAAGTATTTCAATAAACTGTCACTTATGGCGTTGATGAAATGTTATATAAAAGAGACAGTATATATTTTTTCAAAGGTTGTGATAAAATATGAAAAAAAAATCCAGAAATCAATGCGGAAGACGAGGTGAAAAAATTTTCAGCAACATATGTATTGTGCCAAGTGTAGCCGGTGTACTGATATTCTTTCTGATACCGTTTGGAATAGTAGTTTATTATTCACTTATAAGCAATCCGGTGACAAAAGAATTTGTACAGCTTGATAACTATAAAGACATCATACATAATACGGCATTCCGGAAAGCTACCGCAAATACGGCATTTTTTTCAGTAATCGCCGTACCTCTTTCGGTAATAATTCCGCTATGGCTTGCGGTACTGCTTGAAAGGAATATCCCATGCAAAAGTATATTCCGGACTTTCTTTCTTAGTCCGCTTATGACACCTACAGCATCGGTAGTACTTGTATGGCAGGTTATATTCCATAATCATGGAACGGTCAATCAGGTAATTGAAAAATTCGGTGGTACTCATGTTGACTGGCTAAGTTCCAAATATGGAATTTATGTCATAATACTTATGTTCCTATGGAAAAATACAGGCTACAATATGATTTTATTTATGTCGGCAATAGGTGGTATTCCTAAAGACATACTGGAAGTCGCCGAACTTGAAGGGGCAAGCAAAGCTTATCAGTTTTTTCATATAAAACTCCGGTATCTTTCGCCTACCATATTATTTGTACTTATATTGTCGCTGATAAGCTCTTTCAAGATTTTCCGTGAAATATATCTTTTAGTCGGAAATTATCCTATTGACAGGCTGTATATGCTACAACACTTTATGAATAATACATTTGAAAAACTCAACTATCAGAAACTTTCCACAGCAGCGGTATTATTCTCACTTGTGATGATTGTTATAATTGCCATACTGCTTACTGCTGAACACTTTTTCGGAAAGGACGTGGAAAACTGATGACTTTCAGAAAAAGAACACGTATTTTCAATATAATGATTGCGGTATTTGTAGGTTTATCGGCTATAATGTTCATATTGCCCACGGTGCTTACAATTGCAAATTCTTTCATGACATCTAATGAGATTTCCGCAAACTACGGTGCAATGATTGGCAATATGACCGACAGCAAGAAAGTTTTTATTTCTGAAAATGTAAACCTTAAATTCATTCCTGATAAAGCAACACTTTCACAATATAAAAATGTTCTTTTCAAAAATCCGGAATATCTTTTCAAATTCTGGAACTCTATAATACTTACAGTACCGATAACAGTCTTTCAGCTTGCTGTAGCAATACTGACTTCATATGGCTTTTCACGATATAACAATAAATTTAAAAACCTTATATTTTTTGCTTATATAATTCTTATGCTTATGCCATATCAAGTCACACTTGTACCGAATTACCTTGTTGCTAAAAATTTCAATCTGCTTGATACAAGATGGTCAATAATACTCCCCGGAATATTTTCACCGTTCAGTGTTTTTCTGCTTACAAAAGTAATGCGAAGAATACCAATATCATACGTTGAGGCAGCGAAACTTGATGGTGCGAACGAATGGCAAATTATGACACAGATATATCTTCCTATGTGCAAAAGTGCAGTAATTTCAGTCGGTATGCTTGTCTTTATAGATTACTGGAACATGGTTGAACAACCCATGATACTCATAACAGACCCTGATGCTGTATCTGCACTACACCCGTTATCAGTATTCCTTTCACAGATAAATTCAGGTGATATAGGACTTGCATTTGCTGTGGGAACTGTCTACATGATACCTACAATACTTATGTTCCTTTACGGTGAAGATTATCTTGTTGAGGGAATAACCGCCGGTGGAATAAAAGGTTAATATATAAAAGGAGATTTTACAATGAACGAAAAAAACAAAGAGGGTTACATACCTAATCGAAAACGCGAAATAATAAAAAATTTCCTGATTATTTTTCTTATAATCATGCTGATACTTACATTCTGTTCAAACACAATAATGAATAAATCTCTTGCAGAAATCACTACCGAAACGGCTACTTCCGGCAAACTTACAGAGCGTATACGCGGAAGCGGTCTTGTAGAATCAAATCAGTCATATGATGTGAAAATTGACGGAAATAAAGTTATTGATACTATCATGATTAAAACCGGTCAGGAAGTTAAAAAAGATGATGTTCTTTTCACGATAGGCACTGAAGAAAGTGAAGAACTTGAAACGGCTGAAGACTCACTCATTGAACTGGAGCTTGAATATCAAAAAGCCTTGTTAGTAACTCCGGAAGACTATTCTGCTGAAAATCAGGCTATCAGCAATGCCCGTGATGACCTTAACGCCGCTATAGAAAAACGCAATAATGCTATGGCTAATTCCGGAACGGCACAGCAGGCACTTTACAATTACAACAGTAACCAGAATGAACTTTTAAGAAAAACTAAAATTCTTGAAAAATTACAGTCAACTATAATTGCAATAGATTCTGATAACTACTCATCAGCATCTGTTGAATACACTGGTGACCTTGTATTCCTCTACAATGCCTATATCACCGCTGAAACTGACTATAATTCCGCATATCAGCTATATACAACAATGCTTACAGGTAAGCCGTCTGAAATGCCCACAGTTGAAAATACCAGCGAAAATGATGAAAATCAGTCTTCGGAAACTATACAGGAACGTGTTCAGACTGATAACTCATATGAAATTGAGTCCATTAAAGCTGATATGGAAGCTAAAGAAGAAATCAGAAACAATGCCCTTAATGACTACAACAATGCAAAATATGATATAAGAAATGATTTGATGAATCAGCTTTACAGCATTGAAAATGATATTGATTACCTGAATACACAGATTACAAACTATCAAGCCACACAAGGTACAGGAGCAACAATGACTGTTGAAGATTACGATGAGGAAATAAGACTGAAACAACAGGCTCTTGAAACTCTTATTGCTGAACTCAATAAATCAAAAAGTGAAAATGATTTATTGACAAAGACAAATATGCTTGAAATTGACGCAAAGAAAAAAGAAGTTGACAAAATGAAAGAAAAAATAGAAAAACTTAAAGAAAAAAGTGAAATTACTGAAATAAAGTCAAAATACAACGGTATTGTAAGCTCTATAAATGTAAAAGCTGGTGAAGAAACTGTCCCCGATATGCCACTTGCAGTTATTGATATTGCAGATGAAGGCTACACTGTAGAACTTACAGTTGATGCCGAAAAAGCAAAGAAAATCAAAAAGGGCATTGAAGCAGAAGTTGTAAACAACTGGAACGGTGATATTACAGCGGTTCTTACAGATATAAAAAACGATACAAAAGCAGGTTCTAAAAACAGAATACTTACTTTTTCAGTCACCGGTGATGTAAGTACAGGTACTATGATTGATTTGTCCATACCTTGCGGAAACGGAAACTATGATACTATCGTGCCGAAAAGTGCCGTATACAAGGACAGTAAAGGCTCTTTTGTGCTTATGGTAAATTCAAAGAGTTCACCACTTGGCAATAGATATTTTGCCGAAAGAGTAGATGTTGAAGTGCTTGCGTCCGATGAAATTTCAAGTGCTGTACAGGGTGGTATTACTTCCGGTGACTACATAATCACAACCGCAAGCAAACCTGTAAAACCTAAAGACCAAGTCCGCATGAAAGACAACTAAGGCGGTGTTGCCAGTGAAACCCAAAATAAAACATATCGTCATTATAATTTTCAATGCAGTTGTGATTACTGCAATATGTATACTTACCATCGTGGGAAACTCAATGGCGGGTTCACAGCGGTATAACTATACTGCTGATACATGGAAAAATAACAACAAAGAAAATTTTGCACAGATAAGCACGTTTTTTGCAGAAAATTCAGGATTTACAACCGACTTGCTAAATTCAGTACGTGCGGAATTGATAAAGGAACTCCAGAACATCTCAATAGAAACAGACGGTAAAAATCTGCCATTTGCTGAAGCCTACAGCACGCAGGCTGGTACTTTCAAGATAAAAGGCGACCTTACTGGCAGTTCAGAGGCTGTACTTACAGCGGTAGGCGGCGATTTCTTTGTATTCCGGAATTTTCACCTTATAAATGGTTCATATTTCAATGACGGAGATTTGATGCAGGACGGAGCAGTTATTGACAGAAGTCTTGCATGGGAATTATATGGCTCATCTGATGTTGCCGGAATGAATCTCTATATAGACGGAGTTAAATTCTATATATCCGGAGTTATTGAAAATCCTGAAACAAAACCGGAAAAAAATTGTGTCGGAAAACTCCCACGAATATATATATCATATGACGGTGCATCACATCTTTCATCACTTACGGACAATTCAAAAACGTTAATATCTCCTGATACTTTGCCGACTGTTAATACAGGTTTAAGAAATATAACTTGCTATGAGACAATACTTCCGAACCCCGTTGAGAATTTCGCATACAATACCGTAAAAAAACAGTTTTCAGAAAACTATAAGGATAAATGTTCCATAGTAAAGAACAGCACACGTTTTGAACCGTCTGTGCGTTCAAAAGCATTCAGGAAAATTGCTGATTATGCAGTGATAAAAAACAACATAAATTATCCATACTGGGAAAATGCATCACGAATTGTTGAATTTAAGTTGACATTTCTGTATTTTTTCCGTAAAATATTATTTGTAGTACCGGCTCTTACAGCTTTATGGCTTGTGATACTTGCTGTGATGTTCCTAAAAAGAAAAAAACCGGCTGTCTTACGGGCAATATCTATATTCATTGACAGACGGCGAAGAGATATAAAAGAAAAAATATTCAAAAAACAAGAGAAAGTATAAATAAAATTAAAACAGAAAGGTTAATGCATAATGAAAAATTCACTTATAAGACGTACAGTAAGCGGTGTGCTTACTGTAGCTATGGTATTCTCCGCTTATTCATGCGGTGAAAAGAAAAACAATGATGGTAACAACAACTCCGGTGAAAATTCCGGCACACAAACCGCACAGACTGCCAATGAGGTAATAAAAAACTCATACAGCTCCGTTGATATGGATATTGAAATTCCGGCGGATTACGTTGAAAGTATGTCTTATATCAAGGATACTTCACAAGTGCTTATCATGGGCGGAAAATACGACGGTTCAAACAAATTATATATTACTGATATGGATTTCAGCGGATTTAATGAAATATCCCTTGATTTCCCTGAGCCTGAAAACTCACAATCGTATTTAAGGACTACCGTTTCACCGGACGGCTATATATACGCACTCCTTACACTTATTGATTACGGTGATTTCAAGCTCCCTGATTATGATGACCCTGATTTTGACTATGAAAGTTTCGATTTCGACGCTATGTATGAAGCTGCTGAATACTCCTGTACTCTCTATAAATTAAGTCCGGACGGGCAAGTGATTTCTGAAAATGAACTTCAAAATATCGACGACTACAGCAGTGACTCCATATATGACGGAATAAATATAAATAACATGGTTGCCGACACTAACGGAAATATTGTCATGGCTATGAGCGGTGAGGAAGATATTTATCTCATTGCCGACGAAAACGGCAGAATTAACGGCAAAATCAGTGCCGGAAATGACATTCAGTACATAAACTGCTTGACAACGGATTCAGAGGGTAATATTTTCGCCTGTGGCTACACAAGAACCGGTAGTGGTATATTCACTATTGATATGAACTCTAAAACTTTCGCTGAAGTAAAAGTAGATTCCGAAGAATTTTCCCATATGAACGGCATAAACTACATATACGCCGGAGCAGGTGACTATAATCTTTTCTTTTTAACAAGAACCGGCTTATATGGCATGGGCGAAGACAATAAACCCGTTGAGATAATCAACTGGCTTGACTCCGATATAAACCCCGACAGCGTACAGAGCGTCATAGGACTTGAAGACGGTGATTTTATCGTATATGTCAACGACTATAACAATAATACATCAGGTTTTTCACGTCTCACAAAGCGTAATCCCGACGAACTTGCTAACCAGACTGTAATTACTATCGGTATGCTGTACAGCGATTCAACAGTTACGTCAAAGATTACGGAGTTTAACAAGTCGCATACAGACTACAGAATTAAAATATCCGACTACAGCAAGTACAACGAATGGGACGAAGAAAATGATAAACAACTAAATTCTGCACCGAAACAGCTTAAAATGGATATAGTTTCCGGAAACGCTCCCGATATGATTGTTACATATGATACCAGTCTTATTGCAGAACTTGCATCGCATGGAACATATGCCGACTTAGCGACTTACCTTGAAAAAGATGAAGATTTATCCGACAAAGATTTTATGCCTAACATTCTTAATGCAAGCAAAATAAACGGAAAAATTTACTCACTTTCACCGTCTTTCAACGTTCAGACTTACGCCTGCAAGACAAAATTCTTTGACAAGGAAAACTGGACTCTTGATGAACTTATTGACACTTATCATGAACACTCCGATATGAAGTTAACGCGTTATGAGAATACAAAAGAAGCAGCCCTTAATTTAGCTAATGCTATGCTGTCGCAATTTATTGATTATGATAAGGCAGAATGTCATTTTGATTCGGACGATTTCAAGAAATTACTTGAGTTCTGTAATGAGTTCCCCGACGAAGACGGGCTTGACTGGGAAACGGCTACTGACGACGAAATGGAAGCATACTGGAATGAACAGGAAACTTTATTATTAGAAGACAAGGCTTTACTTGACAGTGTATATTTTTATGACTTTACAGAATACGGAACAGAAAAAACCGTTTATTTCAATGATGATATTACATTTGTCGGCGCACCGTCAAACGACGGAAAAGGTGCAATTATTTCATTCAATAACGCTATGGCAATTCTTGAAAGTTCACCGTCAAAAGACATCTGTTGGGAATTTATTAAACAATTCTTTACAGATGAATACTATGAAAATGACAGATTTCATGGTGGTCTTCCGTCAATTACAACGGCGTTTGAAAAGAAAGCCGATGCCTCTATGGAAAAACCATACTACCTTGACGAAAACGGAAAAAAAGTTGAATATGATAATACCTACTGGGTGAATGGTCATGAAATAAACGTCAAACCGCTTACACAAGATGAAAGGGATTTTATCGTTGACTATATAAAGAGTGCCGACAAATTGGCAACGGACGTTTCAGCAGAAATCGGCGACATTTTAAGGGAAGAAGTAGAAAAGTATTTTGAGGGTGAGGCTACCTCACAACAGGCTATTGACAAATTGCAGAGCCGTGTTTCCATACTCCTTAGTGAGCAGTCATAAATTTATGTTATCTACTTTTTAATATATTAACCTCCTTTTCGGAAACGGCTTTCTTGTAAAAAGAGAGCCGTTTTTCGTAAAATTTTAACCATAATATTATGCTTAAAAACTGTAATTTTTAGTAATTCACACAAAAATGCATAAAACACTTGACAAAAAGCTATAATAGTGTTAAATTATATTTAGCACTCAAAGAGATAGAGTGCTAAATAAGCGAAAGGTTGTGTTAATCGTGAACAGCAGAAAGATGAAAATACTCGCTGCTGTGGTTGATGAGTATATAAGAACCGGCGAGCCCGTCGGGTCTAAGGCAATCTCTAAGCTTGATAATATTAACGTTTCCGCCGCAACTATCCGCAACGATATGGCGGCACTCGAACAGCTTGGCTATCTTGAACAGCCACACACATCAGCCGGTAGAATACCTACATTTGCAGGCTACAGGCTCTACATTGATGAGCTTATGAATCCTTCTGCACTTTCCGATGAGGAAAAATGTTATCTTGACAAGATGCTCGGCGACAAAGATACTCCGGAAGAACTTATTATCCAGAATGCCACCACAGCACTTGCGGAACTGACACAGTGTGCCGTTGTTGTTACAAATTCAGTACCGAAATTTTCGGTAATATCGAAAGTTGAAGTTATTCCGACAGGCAAACGCTTATATGTTATTCTGCTTATAACGTCAAACGGAAGTATTAAAAACAAGGCGTGCCGGCTGGAATTTGACCTTAACCATGAACAACTTGAATTTTTCACGCGATATATTGAAGAAAATTTAAGTGGCGTTTCTGTTGAGGAACTTTCAGAAGAAATGTTCAATAATATGGTATCGGCGTTGAGTGCCTACATGGTATCACTTTCACCGCTTGTGAAAGGTATATGCGAACTTTCAGAGGATTTGAAACAACAGGAGCTTACAGTAAGCGGAAGTGAAAAACTCCTTTCCTGTGATGAACTTGATAAAATGGAAGTCGTAAGGTTTATCGAACACAAAAACGGTCTTTCAGATTTGCTTGACGAAACTTTCAACGGTATTCAGGTTAAATTCGGTTCTGAAAATAATTTCGCTATAGGAAATTCAAGTCTGATTGTTTCAAAATACCACCGTGGCAACAAGGAAGCCGGTTCTCTCGGAATTATTGGTCCTATGAGAGTAAACTATAAAAAGATTATCCCCTACATCGAATACCTGACACAGCAGATTTCATGTCTGATGTCCGGTGAAGATGATGACATTATTATAACAGATACGACTGACGATATAAATTAACAGTCATGAAAGGAGCATCAAATGGGAAAAAATAAAAATATTCCGGAAGAAACAGAAGAAATTATAAATGAGGAAAATATTCCCGAAACATCAGAAGAAGAGGAAGAAGTTGCTGAATACAACGATACAGCAACGGAAATCGCCTCCCTTGAAGACGCACTCAATGAGGCAAACAACAAATATGTAAGGCTTTTTGCAGAATACGACAACTACCGCAAACGTACTGCAAAAGAAAAATCTGAAACTTATTCAAATGCATCTGCTAAATGCATTGAGGATTTACTTCCGGTCATAGACAGCTTTGAACGTTCTTTAGAAGTTGAATGCAGTGATGAGAATTTCAAGAACGGTATGTCAATGATTTTCGGACAGCTTAAAGCTTTCCTTGAAAAAATGAACGTGACTGCTATCGACGCTCTTGGTTCAGAATTTGACCCTAATATTCATAATGCCATAAGTCAGCAGGACGGCACGGACTATGCAAGCAATCATGTATGTACTGTCTTCCAAAAAGGCTACAAAATAGGCGATAAACTTATACGTCCGGCTATGGTGGCGGTTGCGGTATAAGAGGTTATTTTATGATACCAATTGAAATGATAATTTTTATCAGTATAATAAATGAATTAACAGAACAATCGAAAAATGGTATAAAACCATTTTCAGAGGCAAAAGAAATCTCTTTTTCTGAAAGTGCTGAAATAAATAAAGATGATATATCAAATCCAATATATTATGATGACACCTCACCGGATGAAAACGGAAGATATCCTGTTATTCAGGATTATTTATCTGTTAAACATCATGATATACTCAGGCATTTCAGTAAAGGTATGTGTAATCTTGAAATCAAAGCAGAAGTTTCAGAAGATGATAGTAATGCTTGCATTTTAATAAAATCTATAAATGATGAGGATTGGAAAATTTGTATTCATGACGGTATATGCACCGAAACTTCAGAAACTTAAAGATGCCGGAAAATATCATGGCGATATTCCGCATTATGAATAAAACTCAAAAAAGCCCACAGGCTTAATTATAGAAAGGAAGATTTATTATGGGAAAAATTATAGGTATTGACTTAGGTACAACAAACTCTTGTGTTGCCGTTATGGAGGGTGGTAATGCTGTAGTTATTCCAAACAGTGAGGGGGCAAGAACTACACCATCCGTTGTTGCTTTCACAAACAGTGGTGAAAGACTTGTAGGTCAGGTTGCTAAAAGACAGGCAATCACTAATCATGACAGGACAGTTTCCTCTATAAAGAGACACATGGGTTCTGATTACAAGGTTGAAATCGATGGTAAAAAATATACACCACAGGAAATTTCCGCTATGGTTCTTCAGAAACTCAAAGCCGATGCAGAAGCTTATCTCGGCGAAAAGGTTACAGAAGCAGTTATCACTGTTCCGGCATACTTCACAGACGCACAGAGACAGGCTACAAAAGATGCAGGACAGATTGCCGGTCTTACTGTAAGACGTATTATAAACGAACCTACAGCAGCCGCACTCTCCTATGGTATTGACAAGGAAGAAGAACAGAATATCATGGTTTATGACCTTGGTGGTGGTACTTTCGACGTTTCTATTATTGAAATGGGTGCAGATGTTCAGCAGGTACTTGCTACAGCAGGTAATAACCGTCTTGGTGGTGACGATTTCGACCAGAGAATTATTAACTGGATTATTGATGAATTTAAAAAGGCTGAAGGTGTTGACCTTTCAACTGATAAAATGGCTGCACAGCGACTCAAAGACGCTGCCGAAAAAGCTAAGATTGAACTTTCTTCAACAACAACTTCAAATATAAATATACCATTCATTACAGTAGATGCTACTGGTACACCTAAGCATCTTGACCTTACACTCACACAGGCTAAGTTCAATGAACTTACAGCAGACCTCGTTGAAGCTACAATGACTCCTGTAAGACAGGCACTCAAAGACAGTGGTCTCAGCATTTCTGAAATAAGCAAGGTTCTTATGGTTGGTGGTTCGTCAAGAATACCAGCAGTTCAGGACGCTGTAAAGAAAATTCTTGGTAAAGAGCCATTCAAGGGCATTAACCCTGACGAATGTGTTGCACTTGGTGCTGGTTATCAAGGTGGCATCATGGGTGGTGATGTCGGTGGCGGTCTGCTCCTCCTCGATGTTACACCACTTTCACTTGGTATTGAGACAGCCGGTGGTGTATGCACAAAGATGATTGAAAGAAATACTACAATTCCTACAAAGAAATCACAGGTATTCTCAACATATGCTGACAATCAGCCGGCAGTTGACATCAATGTACTTCAGGGTGAGCGTGAATTTGCCAAAGACAACAAACAGCTCGGTACATTCCGTCTTGATGGTATTGCACCTGCTCCACGCGGAATCCCACAGATTGAAGTTACTTTCGATATTGACCAGAATGGTATTGTACACGTTTCTGCTAAGGATTTAGGCACAGGCAAGGAGCAGAATATTTCTATCACAGCATCTGCCAATATGTCCAAAGATGACATAAACAAGGCTGTACAGGAAGCTGAACAGTATGCAGAAGAAGATAAAAAGCGTCGTGAAGAAGTAGATACAAAGAATGAGGCTGAAAACCTTGTATTCCAGTGCGAAAAGGCTCTTGCTGATTTCGGTGATAAGGTTTCCGCCGACGAAAAGGCAAACATTGAAAGCAAATGCTCCGCACTTAAATCTGCAATTTCTGCTAACAATTCTGCTGAAATCAAGTCTCTTAAGGAAGAACTCCAGAAAGCATTCTATGACCTCTCCGCTAAAATCTATCAGCAGGCTAACCCTAACGGCAATGCTGATATGGGCGGTATTGACCCGTCACAGTTCGCTAAGGACAACAACAACGATAACAATTCCGGTGATGACGGTTTTGTTGACGCTGATTTCACAGAAGTCTGATTTGAAACAATAATTATCATATCACAGGGCGGAAATTTCTTTCGCCCTTGTGGTGTTTATATAGGAGAAGTATTTATGGCTGAAAAAAGAGATTATTATGAAGTACTTGGATTACAGAAAGGTGCTACAGATGATGAGATAAAAAAGGCTTACAGGAAAAAAGCAAGGGAATATCACCCTGATATGCACCCCGATAATCCGGACGCATACGTTGAAAAAATGCAGGAAGTAAATGAGGCTTATGAAGTTCTTTCAAACCCTGAAAAAAAATCACGCTATGACCAGTTCGGACACGCTGGTGTTGACCCCAGCTATGGCGGTGGTGGTGCTGGTGGTTTCGGCGGTATGGGCGGATTTGCTGATATGACTGATATATTTGAAAATCTTTTCGGAGGTTTTGGTTTCACCAGTGGTGGAAGTTCACGCTCCAATGCAAACGCTCCGCGACGTGGTTCTGATATTCAGGAAGCTGTATCTATCAGCTTTATGGAGGCTTGTGAGGGAGTTAAGAAAGAACTTAGAATTAACCGCATGAGTACCTGTGAAGCTTGTAAGGGTACAGGTGCAGACGGCTCATCAACTACAGAAGTATGTCCGGACTGTAAAGGTCGCGGTACTATAAGAACTACATCTCAAAACTCTATATTCGGTGGTATGGTTACATCAACAAAAACATGTCCGCACTGTTCCGGTAAAGGTAAAATTATTAAAAATCCATGCCAGAAGTGTCGCGGTGTAGGAAGATTAAGAGTGCAGAAGACTGTTTCTGTTGATATTCCGGCTGGTATTGACGACAGACAGACTATACGCCTGAGTGGTCAGGGTGATTGTGGTGTTAATGGTGGTCCAAGCGGTGATTTGCTTATAAATGTAACTGTAAAATCACATTCCATTTTCAAGCGTGAGGGATTTGATATTCACTGCGATATTCCTGTTACTTATATGGAGGCTGTACTGGGTGCTGAAATAACCGTCCCGACTATCGACGGTGATGTAAAATACAATATAAGTGAAGGCACACAAACAGGTACAGTATTCCGTCTTAAAGGCAAGGGCGTTAAAAAAATCAACCGCACCGAACGTGGCAACCAGTATGTGACAATATATGTTGAAGTTCCTAAAAATCTCACGAAAAAACAAAAAGACCTGCTCCGTGAATTTGAAGCTTCTCTATCTGATAAAAATTATACTAAACGACAGAGTTTCTTTGAAAAACTGAAAAAAAGATTTGAAAAATGAAAGAATCAAAGGGGATAGGAATTAAAGTTCCTATCCCCTTTTCATATTAATCTGTTAATTTTTTAATTATGATAATTCAATTTTTTCAAAGATTTCAGATGTTCCGTCAGGGTCTGTCATAATCAGTTTATTATCAGAAAATTCATATTCCGCCATACTGCCGTCCGGAAGGTCTAAATTCTCCAGACCACTTATCGTAAGTAAACCGTCTTCTGCTGAATATTCAAAGATTTTAGCAAATTCAATATACATCTGTTCGCCAGAAACAATTGCATATAAAACTGCATCTTCCTCATCAATACCGAAAGAGTCGCACATTGAAGTAACCATACCATCATAGAATGAACCACTCACAAATGTATATGAACCATTGAAACTATCGGGATTATTTCCGTCATTTCTTGTCATAGAGAGAATTTCCGTACCCATAAGACTTACTGTAAGAGTTGTGCCGTCATAATCAATATTTTCAGCTTCAAGAGTCATTGAAGAAATAAAGAATTTTCCGTCTGCTGTGAAATGAGCCATTTCAGTAGCATCTACAAATATACCACCTGTCATGTCCTCTTCAAAGTTGAAACCATAGGACAAATCATCTGGTGAAAGCCACATACCAATAATACTACTGTCCGTTGTTCTGTTATCGTCTGAAATTGTTTCATTAGTGGAAACTTCATTTTTAGCAGAAGTATTTTTTTCAACAGAAGTACTTTTTTCAATAGAAGTACTTTTTTCAATAGAAGTATTACTTTCAGTTGAAGTTTTTACAGATGGTTTATAAGTTGCAAAATCGAATTTCTTCAGTATTATGTCACTGCCGTCTTCATCTGCCTCAAAAAGTGTGAGTTTATCAGCTGATAATTCATATTCAACTTCGTCGGTATCAAAATCATAGTCAAGATTTTTCAGACCATTCAATGAAAGGATATTATCATTTGTTGTATATGAAATCATATTCCTGTAGGTTAAAAACAGCATTTCACGGTTTACAATAATACCTATATCATAATTTTCGTCATTTGATATGCTGTCATACATCACACCACTTTTAAGTGTATATTCACCGTCGTAACTATCAGCGTCACCAGAATCTTTGGTCATATTAAAAGCCTCTTTGTCATTGACTGTTATAACAAGATTATCTCCGTCGTAATCAATATATTCAGAAGCAAGAATTTTTCCATCCATAAAAAGACCGCCGTCTGTTGTAAAATGTGTCATTTCTGTAAAGTCAAGCAACATATCAATTTTGCCGTCGTCTTTTATATTAAACCCTATAAAATCACTGTCTTCATCATCTACGTACCACATACCGACTAAATCTTCACTGGATTTTTCGGTTGTAGCTTCAGTAGTTTCTTCTTCCGTAACGGGTTCGGTGGTAGTTTCTACTTCTGTGGTATTTTCTTCTGTTTCCGTTTCGGTTTCTGATGTTTCAGCCTCCGACTCTGAAACGGAAGCACTTTTTTCATTACTTTCTTCAGTTTCTTCCCTACCGCATGATGCAAAAGTACAGGTTATCATTGCACATACAGAAAGAAATGCAATTAATTTTTTCATTGTAACAAAACTCCTTTTTTATACTAAATACATTATATCATATAAAAGATAATATTTCAAGAGTTTATTCGAATATTATCCATATTGTAATAATCAGGAAATATTTAGTCAAAATGCTGTAAAATGTTTATAAACTTTGTGTATGTGAATGTATATATTTTTGTTGACTTTGTAAACAAAAAATGATATAATATGTATAATCAATGAAAAAATTCTCAAATAGAAAATAATTTCCCGAAATAAAAAGAGGTGGTTATATGTTTGAATCCACACAAATTGACCTCAATGGCTATACACCGGTTGGGGATATTATAGTAATATCGTTGTGTACCGTAATGGCTGTCCTGTTATGGCAGACACATATAAATAAAAACACTAAATTCCGTACAATAATGACTATTCTTGCGACAACGTGGGTTGCCTCCGTAACAAACGTAATATATGAAATGTTGCTTTATGCTGACAATATAAAACCTATCATAATATATATACTGCGGATTGTCCATCATCTGACATTAACATTTATTCCGCTTCTATATATGCAATATCTGCATAATCCGCTATGGATTCCGAAAAAGAAAAAACGACGATACGGACTTGTTACCATAATATGCATTACTGCTGTTTCACTACTGGATATATGTGGAATGATTTTTCATTTCGGCTTCTATATTGACAGCAATAATATAATTCATAAACATTTCAATGTATATATATTACTGTATATATTCACACTGTCAGCAATACTTTTTGTTATTATAAAATACCGTACACGAGTGATACGACAGATTTTTTACGGACTGTTAGGTGTGAATTTAATGTCCGCATTAATCATGATTGTGCAGGCTATATTTAATCAGGTGTCCTATACCTGTGTATGCTATTTTCTGCCTGTAATCGGCATTATTTTCATGTTTCACTCTAACCCGTATGACATAAAGACGGGAGCTGTTTCGGGGTGTTTCCTGATTAATGAACTCAACGACGCTACGGAAAAAAATAATCCGATTATCATTCTTTCCATAACAATGACGGAGTTTTCAAAAGCCGTAAACCAGTACGGAAAATTCAAGCATGAATTTTACAGTTTCTGCCGGAAGAGCATAAAAAAAGGAATACTCTATCATTTTCCTAATGAACGTCTTGTGCTTACCATTCCCAAAAAATCAGTAAGCGAATATCAGCAAATCATTGATAATATCGTTAATAATTTTCGTAAAAATATATACAATAAATTCAATCTTGAATACAAAATAATTGTCATGGAAACTTCCGATAAAATAATTGATACAGGAGACTATATAAAAATAATTGACTATATAGAACGTATCATGCCTATAAATGAAATCCATAATATCACAGACAAGGACATAGAAAATTATTATAATACTAACTATATTCTCAGTGAGCTTGAAGATATAGTTATAAAAAAAGACCTCAACGACGAAAGAGTACTTGTATACTGCCAGCCAGTATTCAATTTGCTTACCGATTCATATGATACGGCGGAAGCCCTTATGCGTCTTAAACTTGACAAAACCGGAATGGTTTTTCCTGACCAGTTCATACCGCTTGCTGAACAGTACAACATGATACATACATTGAGCATGATTATATTAAACAAGACCTGTCGGGCGGTCAATGAAATACTTTGTGAAAACTATGAACTCAATCGCATATCAGTGAATTTTTCTGCACTGGACATAAAATATGAAAAATTCTGTCAGGAAGTGCAGAATATAATTGAACAGAATAACATACCATATGACAAAATAGCGGTTGAAATAACCGAAAGCCGTTGTGAAACGGATTTCAATTTAATGCGACAGAAAGTAATACAGCTACAGGGATTAGGCATAAAATTCTATCTTGACGATTTCGGCACGGGTTACTCAAACTTTGAACGTATAATGGAAATACCATTCAATATAATAAAATTTGACCGTTCAATGCTGATAGAATCAGTAAAAAATGACTCTTCAAAATTCATGGTAAGTACGTTTGCCAGTATGTTCAATAGCCTTAATTATGCCGTTCTTTTTGAGGGCGTGGAAAATGATTATGATGAAACACATTGTGTAAACATGAACGCAAAATATTTACAGGGATATAAATATTCAAGACCTATACCAATTGAACAGTTAAAGGACTTTCTTAAACATAAAGCTGTATAAACTTAAAATTTCACACGCAAAATCCAAAAAACAAAACCGCCTGAATTTCATTCAGGCGGTATGCTTTATTATTCAATAGTAACAGAAACTTTGAGGTCTCTTTTTGCTGCACCGGCACGCATAATTGTGCGGAGTGCCTTAGCAATTCTGCCCTGTTTTCCGATTACGCGACCCATATCGTCGGGAGCTACTGTAAGATGAAAAACAATAACACCCTCTGCATCGGGTTCATCTTCGGTAATCTTTATAGCAGATTTATCTTCAACAAGTCCTGCTGCAATTGCATAAAGTAAATCTTTCATAAATAACCTCCACAGACTTCCGGAACAGAGGGTAAAGACTGAAAGTCCGCCCTCCTCCGCAAAATCATTAATCAGAGTACGCCCTCTTTTTTGAGGATAACCTTTACTGTATCAGTAGGCTGTGCACCCTTCTTAATCCAGTCCTTAGCCTTATCAGCATCAACCTTAACAACAGACGGATTTTTAGTAGGGTCATAATAACCGATTTCCTCAACAAATCTTCCATCTCTTGGGTATCTTGAATCAGCTACAACTATACGGTAAAAAGGAGCTTTCTTAGCACCCATTCTTCTAAGTCTGATTTTAACTGCCATTGTATATTCACCTCCACAAATTTTTGTATATATCAAGCGGAAATATCCGCATTGAAATCTAATTTTTTATCAGGCATACAATACCTATGCCCATTATAAATATGCCTATAAATGTATAGAAAATTCTTGCACCTGTTCTGCCGAAAATCCGGACAAATGGTCGTGCCTTTCGGTTATTGAAATACCAGTCCCAGTTTTTTATTGAGACAAGAATTGAAAATACTCCTGCAAGAATAAAAAGTATATATGCGAAAGTTTCCATAAAATCACCATATTAGGCTATCGGTGGCAGATTTCCTCCACCTTTTCCGGTTATTTTATCAAAATTCATTCCGGCAAGTTTTTTACGTGCCTTACGGAGAGCCATTTTGTTGTTTCCTCCGGTGAATTTCTTCATCATCTGTTGCATCTGGTCAAACTGTTTCAGCAGTCTGTTGACTTCCTCAACCTTAGTACCCGAACCGGCGGCAATACGTCTTTTACGTGACGGATTTATTATCGACGGTTTGGCACGTTCGGCCTTAGTCATTGAGTAAATAATAGCCTCTATTCTGTCAAACTGACTTTCGTCAATGTCATCTTCATTTATTTTTCCGCTGAGACCGGGGAGCATTCCGAGGATTGATTTCATAGAGCCGAGACGTTTAATCTGCTTCATCTGCTCCAGTAAATCGTCCATATCGAAAGTATTTTCCTTAAACTTTTTAGTAAGTCTTTCAGCCTCTTTCTGTGACATTACATTTTCAGCTTTTTCAATAAGAGTGAGAACGTCACCCATGCCGAGTATACGTGATGCCATTCTTTCAGGGTGGAACTGTTCAAAGTCATCAAGTTTTTCACCCATGCCGACAAATTTAATCGGCTTACCTGTAACCGCCAGTACGGAAAGTGCCGCACCGCCTCTTGTGTCGGAGTCAAGTTTTGACATGAGAACGCTTGTTATTCCCACGGAGTCGTCAAAAGTTTTAGCGACATTTACAGCGTCCTGACCGGTCATAGCATCAACGACAAGCATAATTTCATCGGGCTTTGTAACTTCCTTAATATTGACAAGTTCCTGCATAAGCTGTTCGTCAATATGAAGTCTTCCGGCGGTATCAATAATAAGAATGTCATGCCCATAATCTTTAGCATAGGAAAGTGCCTGTTTTGCGATAATAACAGGGTCAATCTGTCCCATCTCAAAAACTTTTACATCGGCTTTTTTTCCGACAACCTGCAACTGATTTATAGCTGCTGGACGGTATATATCACACGCCGCAAGGAGTGGTCTATGACCCTCTTTTTTGAGGAGTTTGGCAAGTTTTGCAGAATGCGTCGTTTTACCTGAACCCTGCAAACCGCACATCATAATGACAGTCGGTGGTTTGGACGCAAAATTTATACGGGCATTGCTGTCGCCCATAAGGGAACATAATTCCTCATTTACTATTTTTATAACCTGCTGTGCCGGCGTGAGACTTGCAAGAACTTCTTCACCTATAGCACGTTCGGTTACGCCCTTAACAAAGTCTTTAACAACCTTATAACTTACGTCAGCCTCAAGGAGTGCAAGACGGACTTCACGCATAGCCTCCTTTACATCGCTTTCGGTAAGCTTTCCTCTTGACTTCAGCTTTTTAAAGACGTTATTCAGTTTTTCGGAAAGACCTTCAAATGCCATGCGATTTCCTCCATTTTACAATAAATTAAGACCGTTATTTATTTCATCAGTGATAATATTCTTGATATTTTCGTTTTCAATCTGTCGGGCAGTTTCAAGAATTTTTGAAAAACATTCACTCATTTTTCCGAGACGTTCAGCAAAACCGAGTTTTTCCTCATAATTAAGTAAAATATTTTCGGTACGTTTTATAATGTCACGGACTGCCTGACGGGTGATTCCTAATGGATTACTGATTTCCGCAAGAGACAAATCCTCACAGTAATAGAGTTCCATTATGTTTTTCTGATGTTCAGTGAGCAAATCACCGTAACAGTCAAGCAACATCACAAATTTAAGCTCCTTAGCCATAAAATAAAACTCCTGTTCAGGTGTAATCCAAAATCACTTTACACATTATACTACATTATTTCTGATTTGTCAAGGGGTAAAATGAAATTTTTTTTATAAATTTTTGCACCGTATTTTTGAAAGTCTGCTTGTGAAATATCAACAAGCATATTTATAATGTCTGCTAATATAGTCCATTCTTCCAGCAACATACACCAGCAATGATATTTTTATATCAATCAAATAATTCGTTGTCTTTTCCTTGACTCCATAATTCAAACCATTCTAAAAAGTTAAAATCACTCTTACATTTTTGTATTCCCCATTCAGTATAGAACCACATAGTACCATATGATAATTTGCTATTAACAATCAAGCACCATGTCATTCCATCTCCCATATCTGATACTTCAATATTACCATATTCCACTTCTATAGGTGGTAAATTTTCATCCCCCCAAAATAAAGTATTTGTTAATTGAAATTTTTTATTAGGATATTTTTCTTTTGCCTTATATACAATTTCATCAATATTATACAATGTGTAATCATCAAGACAATATCCATTAGAAATTTGAGTATATAGTTATCCTATTTGACAATAGAATAAAAATATGGTATAATAAAAAATAT
>CAMWQI010000024.1 GCA_947176345.1 uncultured Ruminococcus sp. | reverse complement strand
CTTTTTTAAAAATTTCTGCAAACTTACTTTCCGAAGTCCAAAAACATTCTTAAAATCAGTCCGGCTTTCGTCCGACAGCTTTATTATTATATCACAACTGTCGGATTTTGTCAAGTAAAAAAATATGATTTCAATATAGATTTTTTTGTTGATTTTGTCTCTTTTCCATTCTGTTCCAGCTTATAAAACCATAAATATCATTAATAAGAAACATCAAAAAGCACATTGTAACCGAAATATATGATAAATCATTGAGTGAGGCAAGCCCCCATAAAATCACAAGAACAACGTCATTAAAGGCGTAAGCAAGCGAAAAAAACGTACTTCTGCGGAATGTAAGATATACCGCAATAAAGCTTGTCAATACTGAAAGAGTACTTACTATAAGATTAGCTGTATGAAACAATTTTAATATAAAATAAAATATTAAAGTTACAATGATTGATATAACAAATATAAATACAATTTCAGACTTTTTTATATGGTTAACTTTGACTTCCTGTCCGTCACCGTAAGGATTTCTAAGCCATGAAATCAGTGCAACAACCGCCATAGGTGCGGTCATGCCTAAATATGTTATCATTTCACCGTAATATGCACAATTGAAAGATATTATCCCATAAAGTATACTGAAAATTATCATTAATGCCTGTCCGGTTGGATTTCCTTTGGCGTTGATAATTATTGCTGTAATACCAATTAATGACGCAACAAGTGTTATAATTCCGTCTCTACTGAACGCAAAAAATGAAATTATTATCATAAAAACTGAAAAAGCCCACAGCAGAACCTCTTTTTTTGTAAATCGAATGTTAAATTTTTTCATATATACCTCCAAAAAAAGCACCTGTGATGCATCTTCAAAGACCTAATGACGCATCACAAATGCTTTTGCATTTCTACCCGGTGGCAGTTATTAAATTTTTAAGGATTAAGCACTATATCGTCCATCGGAAAATTAACTACAGTATCAGAGGTATTTGCATTTTCCTGTTTGGTCGGATAACTTCCTTTATTGCGGTTGGTGTTATCAGACGACGCAACAACCGACTGCACCATATAATTATCAACATAGATTTTATAAGTTGTATAATCTTTATCGCCGTAAATTCTGTTTATCTGATTTGCAAAACTATTCACAAAATCCGCATCACCGGACTTTGCACCTGTACTTCCGGTTGTAGATGCACCTGTATTTTTATCCCAATAGAAATAAAATTCACCGTCGCCGACGTTTCTGTCACCAGCGTCCATTTTGCGTTCTTTGAACCGGTATTCCTGCACAATTGTTTGTGCGGCATTGAATATAACACGTGCATTATTGTTCTGCTTGCGGATTTTGGAATGGGCAATCCAGCTCATGTATGACGGCACAATAACAGCTATAAGAACGCCTATAATAGCAATAACGACAATCAGTTCTATTAAAGTAAAACCTTTTAATTTTTTATTCATGCCAATAACCTCCAATCTATAATAATATTATAACATCTTATTCATAATTTGTCAATGATTTTACAAAAGTGAAAATGCACAAAAATCAGGCGAAAATCAGTGCATTATGCTGAATTTCAGGATTCTTCGATATTTTTTGCCTCCATTACAACTTTTAAAGCTGATTTAGAGCTTGTGCATTGATTTTTGTAATTATCCCAGTTTTTAGCGGTAAAAACTGCCGGAAACGTACCATAATAATTACCACATTTCACACTCACGGCAGCACATTCGCCTGAAATGATATAATACGCCGCATCTATCTCGTCTATCTCTTTAAAGTAGTCTTTCATAGCCTCACCGAAACCGTCCATAGCGTTTTCCTCGGCAGTATACGTGCCATTGCTGATAGTATGTGTCCCATCGGGAATAGACGAATCATAGGCATCAAGGTCATGTATATAAGCCGACAATGACCGCTGGAACGTTGAAGCAGTGGAATTTGCACCCTGAATTTTGGCTTTTTTCACGTATCCAATCATCGAGGGAACGAGAATAGCAGCTAAAACGCCTATAATTGCGATTACAACTATAAGTTCAATAAGAGTAAAACCTTTTAATTTTCTTTTCATGAAATCCCCTCCGTTTCTGAATATATTATAACATTATGTTCATAATTTGTCAAGAAAAAATAAATATTTATATTATTTAAACAATTCAAGAGCCGACTGGAACTGAATATCATCATCAGTACAGATTATTTCCGACTGATAGTCCATAGAAATCTCAATATCAGGGGAAATGCCCACCCCATCATAACATTGCCAGTTGCCGACGGTATACTTTCCGGCAGTATATTTAAACTGTTCATTGTCGGATAGATACACAACTTCCTGAAAAGAGCCTTTACCACGTGTTTGTGTGCCGATTATGGTCACATTTCCATCATAGAACTGTTTCATGGCAGACGTAAATATTTCAGCGGCACTTGCAGTTTTTTCGTTAACAAGAATAACAACATCTGCACTTGTTTTTTTAGAATTTCCTGATATATTGCGTGTTGTAGTTGTGCCGTCATAGTAGTTTAATATCACTAGATTATCGACGGGAGACAAAAAATCACTCAACAAACTAATACTATATTCGGTCATTCCGCCAGTATTTTGCCTTAAATCAATAATAAACCCATCGCATTCAGGTTCAGGATAATCCCTGAAATAATGTGCAAAACCCTGTATGCCATCAACGTGAAAATTACCTGAATTAATATATACTATATTTTCAAACAACTGATATTTATTTGTAAACTCTGGTAGTTCCGAACTTCCTATCTCCTCATCTTCTGCACTGTCTGTAATATATGCAGAATACCTGTCAGCCGTATTATAATAGCCGTTGACAGCATTTTTTATAGCAATATCTTCATTTTCAAACTTCATATCCGCCTTGCCGTCAATTTGATTTTCAATCCGTGTAAAAACATTGAATTTTTCGCCCAGTGCAAGTGCGTCGTGATTTTCGCCCTTACAAGCAAAGTAACCAGCACCGAAACAAGCCACAAGTCCTAATATAGTGAGTACGTGTTTAGAGTCGCTGTCCATTTTATCACCTCTACAAATAAAGCCTCTCCCGATACGAGAGAGGCATATATTTTTAATTAATAAATTTGCTTATTCATTAAAGGCAAATCAACCACCTGTAGAAGGAGTAGCAGTAGTACCAGTAGCCTTTTCTACTGCCTTTGCAAGAGCATTGTCAACACTCTTTACATTGTCCTTATATTTGTCCCAGTTCTTAGCTGTGAAATACGCCGGATATGTACCGTAGTAGTTACCGCTCTGTACAGCAGCAGCTACACATACGCCATCCTTAAATTCAACAGCCATATTAGTTCCACCTTTCTCAAAATCATTGAAGAAAGTCTGAATTGAATCAGCAATCGTTGCACTGGCAGCTGCTGTCTTACCGTCACTACTAGGAGTGTCCTCTGATGTACAGTTTGTATTCTTGCAAGTACCATCAGCAACAATAATATCTTCTTCGTCAAGGTCTGTTACAGCAGAGTTAGCAGCCTTAGCAAGTGTGGAAGCTGTAGAGTTAGCACCCTGAATCTTAGACTTCTTTACATAACCGAGCATTGAAGGAACGAGAATAGCAGCGAGAACACCGATGATAGCAATAACAACGATAAGCTCGATAAGGGTAAAGCCCTTTTTAGTTGTTTTCATAATAGAAAACCTCCTTAATAAAATATTAATATCCGGCACTCCGCCGGTAATGGTCACGGGGATATACTAAATGTTGTAGCTCACTGAAAAAATCTCACAACCGAAACACAATATTTAAACCCCTGACCCGTTGTCTGTAATTATATTATATCACTTTATTCATAAAATGTCAATACTTTCTTTTAAAAAAAAGTTTTTCACGGGCATTTTTTACATACACGCATTAAAATGGCGTTTTTTTTTGTATTTTTCGTCAATTTGCATAAAAAATCATGAATTGATTAAAATATAAACGTAATAATTTGTTCATATTATACATTGGGTAAAATGGCGGACATATCCTGTCCGCCTGTAGTAATTACTGTTTCGGAGCTCCACCCATCTGTGCAAGGAATCTGTAAAATTCCTGTTTGTCAAGACATTTTTCAAGGGCATCAATTTCACCAATAACGCCATTATGTACGAATTTGGCAAGCTCCATATCAAGCGACTGCATTCCTGCCTGTTTACCGGTCTGAATAGCCGACTGGATAAGGTGAATTTTATTATCACGAATCATGGCAGCGATAGCGTCGGTAACATTAAGTATCTCCTGAACAGCAATACGTCCTGTTCCATCTCTTTTCGGAATGAGTGTCTGTGAAATAACGGCAACAAGGTTATTTGCAAGCTGTGTACGAATCTGATTCTGCTGATGTTCGGGGTAAACGTCGATAATACGGTTGATAGTATCGGAGGCACTTGTTGTATGAAGTGTACTCATAACAAGGTGTCCCGTTTCAGCGGCGGTAACGGCTGCCTGAATAGTTTCAAAGTCACGCATTTCTCCGACAAGAATAATATCAGGGTCTTCACGGAGAGCGGCACGGAGAGCCAGTGCGAAACTTGGCACGTCGTCGCCTACTTCTCTTTGATTGACCATACATCTTTTATGTTCATGAACATATTCTATCGGGTCTTCAACAGTGATAATGTGGGCACTTCTGCTGACGTTGATAAAGTCCATCATGCCGGCAAGAGTTGTTGATTTACCTGAACCGGTAGGACCTGTAACAAGTATAAGTCCACGTGGACGCATGGCAAACTCCGAAAGAATAGGCGGAAGCTGTAAGTCCTCCAGTGTCGGAATATCATTACGCAAAAGTCGGATAGCTATTGCAGGCTTGCCTTTCTGAAAGTAAACGTTTACACGGTGACGATAACCACTTCTTGTTTGGAAAGAAAAGTCCGTATCGTGATGCTGATTGACACTGGTCTGCTGTGTCTCATTTGTCATCTGGTGAACGACATCAAGAATTTCTTCTTCGTCCATAACCGGATAACGTGAACCCATAGTTCTAAGTGAACCGTTCAGACGTACAACCGGTGTTATTCCGAATGTAAAATGCAAGTCTGAACAGCCTAAAAGACGTACTTCGTCAAGTATTCTGTTGATTTCAATTACTCCCATTATTATAAATCCTCCCTTTATATTATACTGAGAATGTAGTTCTTACAAGTTCATCTATAGAAGTCTGTCCGGCAACAACAAGTTCAGCGGCGTTGTCACGGAGCAGTTTAGTACCGTTGTTACGTGCAGCCTCTTCAATCTCTTCTTTACCACCACCGGCAGCAATAATCTGCGAAACTTTAGCGGTACAGTGGATAATTTCATGAATAGCGGTTCTTCCTCTGTATCCGGTGTTATTGCATTCCGGACAACCAACAGATTTATAAATCTGTATAGGCTGGTCAACACCTATGAGTTCAGCATCTTCCTCACTGCAAATTACAGGCTGTTTGCACGCCGGACAAAGAACTTTTATAAGTCGCTGTGCTATAACGCCTATGAGCGATGTGGCAACCATGTATGGTGCAACACCCATATCGACAAGACGGACAACTGTTGAGGCGGCATCGTTTGTATGCAATGTAGAAAGTACAAGGTGTCCGGTGATAGCGGCACGGATACCAATATCTGCTGTTTCGCTGTCACGCATCTCACCTATCATAACAATATCAGGGTCCTGACGGAGAATAGAACGAAGTGCAGCCGCAAAAGTCATGCCGGCTTTTACATTAACCTGACACTGATTGATACCATCAATCGCTTTTTCGACAGGGTCTTCAACTGTGATAACGTTTACGTTAGGTTTAGCAAGTTCACCAAGTGCAGCGTAAAGAGTTGTTGTTTTACCTGAACCCGTAGGACCTGTAACAAGTATAACGCCGTGTGGCACACGTAGCATTGACTCAAAAAGCTGATAGTTATAATCCGACATACCAAGGTCAGTGATTTTACGGAGTGCAATCTGTCCGGTTGACAAGATACGGATAACTATTTTTTCACCGTTTACCATAGGAAGTGAAGATACACGGACATCAAGTGTAGTGCCGTCAACAACCTGTGTGAAACGTCCGTCCTGTGGTATACGCTTTTCAGCGATATTCATTCCGCTGATAAGTTTAAGACGTGTAGCCAAAGCACTTTGAACAGCACTTGACATATTCATTAATTCTACAAGGTCTCCGTTTACACGGATACGTATTCTTGTATAGGTCTTGAACGGTTCAATATGAATATCGGTAGCGTCCGCACGGTAGGAGTTTTCAATAATTGTTGTAGCAAGTTTAACAATAGGTGCGTTTTCTACTCTATCGTTTGACTCCTGGTCTTCCATACTTCCGTTGTCACCGCCGTTCATAGCGGCGAGACTGTCAACCACGTTGTCAACGTTCTGCATAGAGTAATTCTTACCGATAGCCTTATTTATAGCTGTCGTTGTTGCAAGAACCGGTATACAGTCCATACCTGTGGAAACTTTGATTTCTTCAAATACGATAAAGTTTACAGGGTCATTTGTAGCAACTGTAAGTCTTTTACCGGTAATGGCAATAGCAATAACAGTATGCTTTCTTGCAAGTGCTTCCGGTATCTTGTTGACCGCTTCAGAATTGATTTCAACTGAATCAAGGTCAACATACTTAACCATCATTTTTCCGGCGAGTGCCTTAGTAAAGTTCTGTTCAGACATAAAGCCAAGTTCAACAACAATGTCACCGAACTTTTTAGACCCGTTGGACTCTTTCTGCACCTCAAGAACTTTCATGAGCTGTTCCTGGTCAATAAGACCCTGACCGACTAAGTAATCGCCAATTCTCTCGTTTCTCATAAAAAACCTCCGCTTTGATTTATGTTTAAATCCATGCCCTCACGTCCGGAGCGACATAGGATAATATTTATAATTATCCCATAAACAGTATAACAAATTTCAGCAGAAATGTCAATATACTATATGCCGGAACAGAAAGGCAACGGGATTAATATACATACAGAAACATTCTTTTAAATTTTACTTGAATTTTCCGGAAATTGTGTTATAATTAATTATATAACTATATTAATGTAAAGGAGGGTAAAACAAAATGGGTGAATTTACAAATATGCTCCATGATGAATTTGTTTCACCGCTTTTTAAAATTCCATTTTACATCGTGGTATTTCTTTTAGGCATAAGCATAGGTAGCTTTCTTAACGTTGTAATTCTGCGTCTGCCACGTGGTGAATCACTTATAAAGCGTTCATCTCACTGCATGACGTGTGGTACGAAAATAAGGGCAAGGGATTTGATACCAGTATTCAGCTGGCTTGCACTGAAAGGCAAATGCCATAGCTGTGGTGAAAAAATTTCACCGCGATATCCTGTTGTAGAAAGCCTTAACGGTCTGCTTTTTGTGCTTACATTCTGGGTGCTTGATGCCAATGCTGAAGCCATAATAACCTGTGTTCTTATGTCACTGCTTGTTGTGGTCGGATTCATGGACTGGGACACTATGGAAATTGATGAAAGAATATTAGGGCTTATTGCCTTGCTTGTCATTCCGTCGTATTTCCTTACTGACCAGTCTTCCATTGAACAGAGAATAATCGGGGCATTGATAATAAGTGTACCATTTTTCATTATCGGAGAAGTAAGCCGGAGTTTCATAAAAAAGAAATTCGGTGAAGATTTCCGTGCTATTGAATTAGGTGATACATTACTTATGATTTCTGCCGGTGCTTATCTCGGAACAAAGGCTGTTATCGTTTCAGCATTAATCGGAATTGTAATTGCCGCTGTTGTTGGACTGATAAACAAAATGATTTCAGGTGAATCAAAATTTGCATTTGGTCCTTTTCTTTCAATCGGCATAGCAATAGGAGCTTTATGGGGCAATGATATTGCACAATGGTATATCGGTTTACTGACCGCTCCGGTTCAGTAAAAAAACATCAAAAATAATTACAGGCAGCAGTATTATAAAACTACTGCCTGTTTTTTTATTTTAGTTTGGAAGTGTATAGATTATATAAATATTGTTTCCGCCAGCTAAATTGCTTGGGTCATAGACTGTAAATGAATTAGGTGTATACGGAAGTGCTTCATAGTCCCACTTTCCGTCCGGAGTATGTGTGGGAGGATTTCCGCCCGTCAATTCATCAACCATAGTTGTAGGTGTATATGGAATTGAACCATTACCTATACCATTTCGTCTTACAGGACGGTTATTGAGACTTAAATTATAGTTACTACAAAAACCGCTTTTTATATTTACAAGTGCAAGAGTTGCATTTGATGATGAATACGGTGAGCCGAAAACGTGGTCGCCGTCAACTATATGATGATACAATGAATTGCCTGATACATCTGTGTCGTTTTTGTATGTTACAAAAGTAAATGAGAACATATTATCACTAAATGTATATGGTACAAGATTACCCATGCCGTCGTCAATTTCAACAGGATTTATTCTGCCGAAATACTGGTCATCTTTTACTTTTGTGGGAAGTGCGGAAACATCACCGGCATGAATGGCATTGACAGTATTATATCCAAGTGTTGCAAAGATTGAATAATCCTTGTAATATACGTCGTTTATAACGGGCTGGTCAACGCTTACAGCCATAACTGATGGTGATACAATACGAGGTATATCCCATAAATTAGTGGTTGAATTCCAGTCATAGTAGGTATATCCTGCCTCAAAATTGAAAAGACTTTCAGTGATTTTACCGCCGTTGTCGTTATCAATTTTCATAACATGAACTTCACCTTTTATAGGGTCATTGTTGCTGTCAGCCTTATCTCTGAAATAGGAGTCTACAAAGTTTGTAACAGCTTTTTTCTGGCGTTCTTCTTCATTTGCACCGGTAATCAGAACCGGATTAGAACCGGAATATTCTTTAAGGTCTCCGTTGTAAACATATACGGAACTTGCATAACGCAAAGTACCCTCAAAGTAACGTTTTATATTGTCAACAGTAGCGGAGTTAGCTTCCTGAAGTGATGAGCCTTTCATCATACGGCTTACAGGGTCAAGAAACTGCATAGCACCGAGCATGATTATTCCGAAAACTGCCATAACGACTATCAGTTCCACAAGGGTAAAGCCCTTGAGATTTTTTTTGTTTTCCACGCTCACGCCTCCTTAATGGACATCAATAAACTTGAAATGCCCTTTAGTCACACCGGAATAAATTCTTTCGCCGTCGGCATCGACTGCACCTGTATCGGTGAGTTCATCACTGGTAGAGTAGAGCTTGCCTGTAACATCTACAGTACTTCCGCCTTGTCTCTTGACAGTTATTTTAAATTCCTCATCAACAAGTTTTCCTCTGCCGTTAGCCGATGAATCACGACTTTCGGCTGCTGGACCTTCAACGGCTATCTTATCGTTTCTTGCTTTGGTATCCTTGCGGTAGGTATCAATTGTAACACCTACGGTAGTAAGGAGAAGTGCAAGCACTGCCATTACAGCAATGGAAATGATAACTTCAACAAGGGTCATGCCACGTTTTTTATGACGTGATTTTTTATTTTCGTTATTCATTACAGCACCTCCTTAAAAGCCTTCATAGTACATGATGTTAAAATCATTAGCGGAAGGGTTCGGATTGGGGTTTGGCTGATATCCATTGCCTGCCTTAGGTGTATAAAGGAATATCCAGTCATTCTGCATAAAGCCTTCCGAAACGTTAAGAATACCAATTACACCGATACTCTTTCCGCCACCTTGTGCATTTTTTACTTCTATAGCGTCATAATAAATTGTATTGCTGATATTCGGTGCATTTGTGATTTCAAATGCCATGTTAGGAGCTTCAATAGCTGCTGTAACGATAGATGCACCATTTGACATTTTAAATTCAGGTTGCCATGTCATAACACCGCTGTTATATGTTGCCGCTTTAGAATAGATATTTATTTTCGGACATTCTGCAACTGGTCCGCAACCTGTACGAACAAGGTCGGTATTTGTAACTATCTGGAATGCTGTATTACTATCAAGATAATCCTTATATGTCTTTGTAAGCATTCTGCGTCCGGTAAGGAAACTTGCACTATTTTCAACAAATACATTAAGATTTCCGCAACCGGCTGAAGAATCATCATATATGAAATCACCGTTATTGTACATTGAGAAGTTATCAAGTTTTACCCATATGTCATTAGTGCTTGTATTCTTGATAACAATATCTTGACTAAATCCGCCGGATAATGTACAGCTTTGCGTGATTTCTGCCGGAAGATTACCTGATGTATAAACATTAGCTTCTACATCTGCAAGATAGTTGCCCTCATCCGGAATTTTAGTTATAGCTTTTGTTTCAAAGTTATAATCCTGTTCAATTTCTTCAACAGTCTTTACAATTTTTGAATCTGAAAATGTTGTGCCGTCGCCGATTTCCTCAAAGCCAAGAATTACAACCTTTTCAGCTTTACGCGGGAAAAGTTCATTGTTATGTGTTGTCTTATAGAAATTAGTATCAGCTATATTAGAGCCATTATGTTTAAAACCGTTTGCGTCATAGGTGTCAAGTTCGTTTGTAGTAGTTGTTCCGTCTTCTATGTTTTCCCAGTAAGTTTCCATACATTCTTTTGTTTCAGTGGTTTCGTCTGCTATATTATATAATCTTTCCACTACTAATGATTTATCAACTTCTGCACCGCCGAAATCATAGAAATTACCATCAATAATTCCGTCACCGTCGGTGTCTGTAAGTCCGAAAGTAGTTATTGCCTCCGGTTTAAGCCATACATAAGGATAAACTGGACTATTCCACGGGTCTTCCTGAACTTTTACCTGTTTACCAAGAACACAATAACCTATTGAACGCTGTTTTTCTTCATAGAGTTCGTCAACGCCGTTTGATGCCATTTTCTTTGTCATATTTGATTCGATTTTTGAGCCTGTTGCAATGTCTGCACAAATGCTGTGACCTGGTCCCACGATAATATCATTGTTTGCTATGAGAGTTCCGCCGACTACAACACTACCACCGACTTTAAGTTCACCGTTTACAGTAAGATCGCCCTCTACAACAAGGTCACCGGCAATTTCTGCACCGTTGCCGTCTATAACAAGATTTCCTTTAGTGTAGAAGTTACCTGAAGTAACTGTATTAAGATATGTTTCAGTACCGTTTACAACAGATGTACTCCATGCATGGAGTTTTGAATTTGCAGAACTGTTGCCAAGATATGAAGTTTTTCCTCTGTCTTGACAGTAAATATCAGCATAAAACTGCATACTGCCGTTTGAAGCTGCATCAAGTGAACCACAGAAAATATTCAGCGGAATATCAGGCTCACCAAGAGTATAGCCTACCATACATTTCATAAGTGAATCTACATAAATATACGGAATATCACTGAATTTTGCAATTTCCTGATTATATGCATTTGAATTGTTGTTATTTACTGTTTCAGAATGTACTTTGAAATCACTGTTTGTGAATGTGAGATTTCCCCATACGGACATACCCGAACCCTTTGTGGGAAAATGCAGGTCTGTCTTTGTGGTAATGTCAAAACTACCATTTATAACAACAGGAGCTTCAACTATACTGGGGTTAGGGAATGAGAATTTTTCAAGAATATCTGCATTTTCTGGATTATTAGGGAGATAATTTCCCATAGCGTCCAGATATCCTGGCTGGTCTGTATCTTTAAGATTGAGATAAAGTTTATCCTCAAGATTTACAATTTGACCGGTGGGCAGACCGTAATCACCATAATAATATCTCACACCCTTATGCATACCGATACCAAGATATGTACCACCATATGAGGCAGTACCTACAGGTGTACCAGCTCCGCCGACGGTAACGAAACCGCCACCGCCACCGCCACTGCCACCTAACTGTGGTGGGTTTTTAACAGCGTAAGCACTTACGGTTTTTGTTTCACCGCCGGACGTTACGTCCGCGGTGATTAATAATAGGTCTCTTTCTTCCCATGACTGAGTTTCTGTGCTATAGAATTGTTTTTTACCGGCATATTCAACTCTTGCCTTGTCAACTCTTCCTATGCCGGCAACTGATGCTTCCATATCAACATCAACATCAAAGCCGTTTCCGGCTGTAAGAGATGCCATAGCTGTTTTGAAACTGTCGTCTTCGCTTGCCGCTTTCAGAATACTGTCAATAGTAGCCCGTGCGGTATAGCTTGCCTGTGATGATGAGTATGACTTATGTGCCCTGTTGTTTGCCGCTGTGGCAAGTACAAGGGTACTTGTAAGAAATACTATCAGGAGTGACATAACTGATACTACTGTAAACAGTACAGCACCCTTGAAACTTCGTTTTTTATCAGTTTTCATAATTTTACCGCCTTTCAAATAACCAAGCGTGAATTATTCTTCTTCGGTATTAGGCTTTGGCATATCGTAAACTGAATATAAGCTGATTACAAGCTGTATTTCTGAAGTGTCTGCTTCGTCTATAGTAAGTTGTGCCGGAGCTTGTGCTGGTGCTGGTGTTTCTGCACTTTCGTCCGGAGTTGTTTCAACAGGCTGTTCAGCATTTTCGTCTGTTGTTTCCGGCTGTTCTTCATCTGGAGCTGTTTCGTCAACAGACGGCTGTGGAGTACCACCTTCAGCTTCAAGAGCATCTGCACCGAATGAATAATCTTCAATTCTTACCTGATTTACAATCATGGTCTTTTTGAGTTCTTCAATAGCTTTGAGGTAATTCCAGAGTGCCTCTTTTGTGCCTGTAACTTTTACGCCATACTGTGACTGGATAATAGTTTCAACATTACGCTGTGAAAGTGCATTGCTTTCTGCGTTGTATTTAGCGTCCTGTTCTGCATATTCACCGTTGAGGTCTGCCATATCACGCATTTCCTGTGATGGAAGACCTTCTGATTCAAGGTAGTAATAATCAAGTGATGATTCTTTATTTGCTGATATTTCAAGGTTTTCAATACGCACACCGCATTCTTCTGCATAATGTTGCATATACTGATCAACCTTTACTGCACTGTCAATCTCTGAAAGCGGGATAAAATCAGAAATAAGTTTATTTGTTTCTTCGTATGTCTCATCAATGTTAGTTTTAAGAGGTTGGATTCTTGCTATTCTTGCTTCAAGGTCTGCCTGCTCCTCCTGCTTTACAACAAGTAAAGCCTCATCTTCCTTGATTTCCTCGTTCTTAGGTTTTATAAGACCGACAAAACCAGCAATTGCAATAATAACTGCAAGCAGAATACCAAGAATTACCTTGTCTCTGTAATTCAATTTCATTTTCAATCAGCCTCCTTATTCTGCCGTTTCTTCTTCTGATTCGGATTCAGTTTCTTCAGGGTGATAAGCACTCTGCTCACCGGTTACTCTCAAAGTAGCATCAAATTTTACATAAGTTTCCGGTTCAGCGTCCTGACCTTCAACACGTTCATCCAGACGGTAACCACTATATCCAGCTTGTTCAAAAACGCCCTCTTCCAGTAATCTGGTAAGAAACTCAACAGGGAGTTCCTCATATGCACCATCATTTGCCAGATATTCAACACTGAATGAAAACATACCATCAACATATTCAGGGTTAAGTAATTTTTCCTTCTGAAGACCGAGTTCTTCTGCTGTTTCAGCAAGTATCTGTTCAACAAGGTCATATTTTTCACCGTCTATTACAGGCTGTGAATAGAAAGCATCATGGGCATTAAGCATACTTGTGTTATAGGCATCAACCTTTTCCTTTATGCCCTCCAGCCTTGTAAGATATTCAATCTGCTTTGCAGTGTTGGGGTCGTCTATAAAGTCTTGACACGCCTGAATATCGTCCTGAATGCCTTTATCCTTTACTGTAAGAATACCCCATACACCAAGTACAGCTACAGCAGCCACAGCAATGGCAATAAGCATAACTATGTCACCGGCTTTATCATTTCCGCCACCTTTGCTTCTTACAGCTGAGCTGAAGTCACCTTCAAGGAGGTTGATTTTTTCCTTGTCCTTGTCACGCTTGAACATAGCACCGATAGCATTTGCATAAAGTGAAAATTCAAGATTTTCATGACCGTGTATCTGCGGAGGTACGTTGATAAGATTTGTGTTAAGGTCAAGTTTTTCGAGTTCGTCGGTAAGTCTCACATAGTCATGTGTATCACCATAGAACACGATATTTTCAATAACCTCACCGGTATTACGACTTCTGTGGAACTGTAACATACGGAAGATATTTTCATTTACAGCCTCAAAAACATAGTCTTCAGAATAATCATAGTCGGCAGGGTCAATTGATGCGAAACGTGAGAATGAAAGCTGATTAGCTTCATAGAGGTTGAGTGAAACAAAGTTGTTGTCAATCTGTACAGCAAGCAACGGCATTTTTGATTGAATTTTAGTATCAGCAAGGAGAACCTTTGTGATACAGTTACAGCCAATAACTACTGATTTAAGAGAAATACCCAAAAGTTTGAACATCTCTCTGTAGCTGTTTACGATTTCATAGGGACAGGCGGTAGCAAGAACCTTATATGTATCACCTTCGCCATCACCTACTATAGTATATGAAACACTATATATATCGTCAAGACTGAGTTCTGCAAGGAGCTGTTGTTTTACAGCTTTCTGCATTTCTGTAAGCTTTACCTTAGGAACATCAAGTTCCTTGAAAATGGTAAGATTTGACGAAATACTTACGATAGCCTCTTTATCAGGCATTTTATTCTTTTTGAGTATTCCGTTTATAAGAGTAGCAACATTAGGAACGTCCTTTATATGACCGTTGACAATGAGTTCTTCATCGATATCAAGAGTTGCAGCGGAACTGATTTTAATTTTTCCGTTAGCTTCTGCTCCCTTGACTACTCGTATATTTCTGTCAGTAATATCAAATGAAAGCATTTATTTTCCACCTTTCGTGAATTATTCGTTTTCGATAGAATCGAATGAGCCATAGAGTGCGGGATAGATACCACATACAACAAGACCAATGATAACAGCCATGAATATAAGGAGCAACGGCTCTACCATGCTTACAAGACGCTGTACAGCAGCATCTGATTCTTCTTCGTAATAGTCTGATGTCTTTTCAAGAATAGAGTCCAAAGCACCTGATTCCTCACCGACGTAAAGAATAGAACAGAACATATTCTCAAATACTTCAGACCTTGTTATAGCATTTGAGAGTGTCTCACCTTGTTTTACCTCATCGACAACCTCAACAAACTTCTCATCAATATATGAATTTCCTAAAACGGCTGATGCTCTTTCAAGACATTCAACCATAGGGATACCACTTGAATAGAGTGATGAGAGAGTACGTGCAAAACGTCCGGTGTAGATTTTAGTCATAAGAGGACCAAAGCCTGGACCTTTAATCATGAGACGGTCAATTTTAAGTCTGAAACTTGGTACTTTGAGTGCATACTGTATTCCAAAGAAAAGACCAGCTACAATTACAATGAGTACATACCACTTCTGTATGATAAAGTCGGATATACCTGCAACGAATTTAGTAAGTGCCGGCATATCGTCAGGGTCTTCATACATAGCTATAAATGTAGGCATGATAAACGCAAAGAGGAAGATAACAATAACCACACAAAGTACAAGGAGTATCATAGGATACATCATAGCACTTTTTACAGTATTTTTCAGTTTACCTTCCTTGTTGTAATGGTCTGCCATACGGGTCATAATTACGTCAAGTGAACCACTGCTTTCACCTGCTCCGACCATTGAAATAAGAAAGTCCGGAAATGAGCCTGCGTGCATTTCAAGAGCGGACGAAAAAGATTCACCTTTCTGAACATTTTCATAAATGTCCTGCCAGATAGCCTTGCCCTTTTCGTTTTCCTGTTCTTTGGTCAGAATGTCGATTGCTTTTACAAGAGTCAGACCGGAAGTAAGCATAGCACTCAGCTGTCGGCAGTTGAATGTAAGCTCTTTGGTACTGAACTTGTAGATAGATTTTTTGTTGGTTGAATCGCTTTCCTTAAAGTCTTTTACGTACAGACCTCTTTCTTTTGCCTTTTCAAGAAATTCCTGCTCATTTTCAGCGTTCATAACGCCTTTTTGCTGTCTGCCACGTGCGTCCTGTGCGACATAGGAAAAACTCTTCATAGAACCACCTCCGTAGATAAATTTTATTGGTTAGGATAATATGCCACCTTAATAATAACCATTATAACATTTTAAAAGTTACTTTTCAATCGTTTTTTTGACATAAATAATCAGTCATTTTTTATCAATATTCCACAACTTTTATACTAATAGTAATATATGTTGTATAAAACAACAATTATTCTACAAAAAATCAACACCAAAGGCAACACATTCAAAGCAAAACATGAAGTGCTTGCAGGCTTACACCCCATATTGTTAAACTTATACAAATATTATAGCACATTCAATAGAGAATTGCAATAATTTATATTGAATTTGCAGAAATTTTTATATATTTGTTAATTACGACAAATTTTTTTATTATTTATTTGGCATTATGACGTTTCTGTGAACATAATTCTTACATATCAAAGAGTGATTTTTTCACCGTCATTTGAGACTGTAACTTCCGGAAAAATTTCTTTCAGTTCCTGCTCATAAAGTGGCGGTTCTGTCTCTGCCGGACTGTAATGCGTAAGCCACAGTTTTTTAGCATTCGCCTGTAAAGCAAGATTACAAGCATCCTGCATAAGCATATGACCTTTTTCATTCATAGCCTGTTTTTTTGCTGTATCACCATACATTCCCTCACATATGAACAGGTCGGAATTTCTGGCAAAATCAGCTATTGCCGGAATAGGCAGTGTATCGGTAGTATAAGTCACGGTTATAGGGGGACGATTTTCCCGTGTAACGTCTGTTGGTGAGAATGTCCGTCCGTCATCAAGTGTAACCGTTGTACCACTATGTAAAGTTTTCCAGTACTTTACGGGAATGTCAAGTTGTTTAGCCTTTTCCGGTGCAAATACGGGTTTTCTTGAAAGTGTAAGCCTGTAGCCTATACAGTTTACGCTGTGTTCAAGCGGAATGGTAGAGACCATTAACATAGGGGCAATTTTTTCTGCTGTGAATGCTGTCGGACTTCTGTCGGGAAGCGTATTGATATTCACTTCATATTGAAGTACACCGCATACTGATATGAGATTTTTTACCATTTTTTCAGCACTTGCCGGAACGTATATATCAAGCGGTGCTGTGCGTGAGCAGTTTCCGATTGACAAAAGCAATCCCGGAAGACCTGTGATGTGGTCGGCATGACTGTGAGTTATTAGGATAGTTTCAATATGGCTCATTTTGAGTCCGTGCTGTGCAAGTGCCACCTGTGTACACTCTCCGCAGTCTATCAGAATAGCTTTTCCGTTGTATTCTGCATAAAGGCTTGTAAGAAAACGGTTTTTCAGGGGGAGCATTCCTCCCGTACCTAAAAGACATATTTCAGGCATATTTATTGCTCCTTTCAAATCAAAAAATTAATACTTGTAAATTATACCATAATTATTAATAAAAAGCAATAGAAAAATTCACATATCACGCAAATGCAATATAACACACCAAATCCAAAAAAGTCACAAGCGAAATACAAAAAATTTTGAAAATTGATTTGCGTGTCACATATTTTTATAAGTATATTCACAAATAAAAAACGACTGTTTTTATAAATCAGTCGTTTATATAATTTACCGGAATCAAGATTAAAGCGACTGTTTGTGAAAAACAGTCGCTTATACATCAATAATTTATAACTGTCGGGGTATATGTTGTTATTTGCTCATAATCGTTCTTATTGCCACGCCCACATCTAATTCAAGTTCAGGAATTTCACCAAGAATATACATTCTCAAAAATTCCACATCCATAGTAGTTATTACTCCGTCAACGACTATATCAGCGCTCTTCATTTGTTCTGCATTGAGTCTTACATCGCCATTGAGATACTGTTCAAGCATAACAACATCAAATATATCAACAACTCCGTCACCGTCTATATCTCCGTTTGATACAGGCTTTATATGCAAAGCTGAAGGGTCATAAACCAAGTTACTATCCCTGAAAATAGGAAATTCTTCAATTGTTGCCGAGTCATTATCTTGTATACCCTGATATACATCATCAAATACTTTTACAAATATCTGGTCCCAGTACCAGCCATATTCGCTGTTTGGCTCATATGTGACAGCGGCACTCATATACTGCACATCAGGATTCATTATAGCAGCCCAGTGCTGTGGAGACTTCTGCCATTGTAAGAAAGTACCCTCTGGTGTGTCCATACCGCAAGCAAGGTTTTCATAAGCATTTTCCCACGGAATCATGTTATCATCAATTGCAGTAACGAAACTTGCATAGTTGCCGTCTTCATCATAGAACGGTCTGTCGTGGCTGAAGTTGAACACAGATTCTCTTGCACGTACCTGCGACGAATCGTTAAGGAAACTGATTGTAAGCAATGGTTTAAGACCGGAATCTTCTCTTGCATTATTAACAAGTATCATAAGTTCATTTGCCATTTCTTTTAAATCCGGCTCATTACTACCCGAAGACTTAACCGGAACACTTACACATAATGCCATCATCATCATTGTAATGAACATTGAAATTATTCTCTTAGTATAATTTAATTTAGTTTTCATGCAACCACCTCCGAACTTGTTTCTTTTAATAATATACTACCACTCAATTGTGCTGTATCTATCACCTATGATAAAAACTTTCAAAGTATATGTTAATAATATTAATATTCTCCTCCGATGTATCCATCCTCACCCATAATAAAAGCCTCCTTTTAAAATAAAATAAGTAAATAAAATTAATATAATTCATTATAATATACAGTCAGTGAAAATAATGTCATAACATTTTCTTTAAGTTGTCTTTATTATACTGTATTTTCGCTGAAAAGTAAAGTACTTTTTCTAATATTTGGTAATTTTACACAATAACTTTCTATGTTTTGCACAAAAATATTATACTTAAAGTATAATCTATTTTTATTTATCCGTTGTATCATAAAAATTTCCCGTAAAATCCGCAAAAACTGAACATTCTTTCAACAAAAAACCGGACAGTTTTTTTATAACTGTCCGGTATAATTTTAATCAATCAGCCTTTTAATTCAACACGTCTTATTTTACCGCTGATAGTTTTCGGGAGTTCGTCCCTAAATTCAACTATTCGTGGGTACTTATAAGGAGCAGTATGTTTCTTTACATAATTCTGAATTTCCTTTTTCAGTTCGTCTGTGCCTTCAGTTCCTTTTGTGAGGACAATTGAGGCTTTAACCACCTGACCTCTTACGGCATCGGGGGCAGCACTTACACCGACTTCAACGACGTAAGGAAGTTCCATGATAACGCTTTCGATTTCAAAAGGTCCTATTCTGTATCCGGAAGACTTGATAACATCGTCTACACGTCCGACATACCAGAAATAGCCGTCTTCATCACGCCAAGCGGTATCACCTGTGTGATACATACCATCATACCATACTTCTTTTGTTTTTTCGGCATCACGGTAATATTCCATAAATAATCCGCACGGTGCTTTTTCGTCGACTTTTATTACGATTTCACCTGTTTCACCAGTCTTGACACTGTTTCCATCGGGGTCAACAATATCAATATCATAGAGGACACTTGGCTTGCCCATTGAACCAGGCTTAGCGGTCATGCCGACAAAGTTTCCTATAGCAAGGGTAGTTTCGGTCTGTCCGAATCCCTCCATAAGTTTAATGCCGGTAGCCTTTAAGAACTGGTTATAAACTTCCGGATTGAGTGCCTCACCAGCAACTGTAGCATACTTTATAGAAGAGAGGTCAAATTTAGATAAGTCTTCTTTAATAAAGAATCTGTACATTGTAGGCGGTGCACAGAAAGTTGTTATATTATACTTCTTGAACATAGGAAGTATTTTATTTGCATCAAAACGATTAAAGTCGTAAACGAATACACAAGTTTCGCTCATCCACTGACCGTAAAGCTTGCCCCAGAGAGCCTTGCCCCAGCCGGTATCGGAAATTGTAAGATGTATGCCATTCGGGTCAACGTTATGCCAGTAACGCGCCGTAATGAAATGTCCAAGTGCGTATTTATGGCTATGCATAGCGATTTTAGGATAACCAGTAGTTCCGGAAGTAAAGAACATAAGCATAGGTTCGCTACCGCATGAAAGTATTTTAGGGTCTGTAGGACGTTCAAATACATCACTGAATGAATACATTTCCTTGTCGAAAGAGTCCCAGCCTTCACGTTCACCGTTAGCGATAATTTTCTTTATGTCCATGCCACATTCTTCAATAGCAAGTTCTGCCTGATATGCGGCGTCGTTTTCAGCGGTGCAGACAATAGCTTTAACGTCGGCAGCCTTGAAACGATACGTAAAGTCATGCTGTACAAGCTGGTGTGTTGCTGGAATGACAATAGCACCGATTTTATGAAGTGCAATTATCGAGAACCAGAACTGATAATGTCTTTTCAGGACGAGCATTACGGTATCGCCTTTTTTTATTCCTTTGGACAGGAAATAATTAGCTGTCATATTGGAATATTTTTTCATTTCGGCGAATGTGAATTTTCTTTCCTCCATGTCGTCGGAAACATATATTAATGCTGTCTTGTCAGGTGATTTTTCAGCGAGTTTGTCCACTATATCGAAACCAAAATTGAAAGTTTCCTCATTAGTGAAAGTTATTTTGCTTAATGCACCATTTTCGTCAGTTTCGGTCTGTACGAACTTGTCAATAACAGGATTTTCAACATTTGCGAGGTCAAAATTCGTAACACCAGGAAGTAAAACGGGGTCAAGGTTCTGCAATGCACTATGTGGCTGATTTACACCGAAAACAACAGCATAGAATTTACAATCTTTACCACCTACAGCCCATTCGTCATGAGGTTCACCGCTGTCATAATAGATAGAGTCACCCTCATTAAGAATTTCTTCATTATCTCCTATTTTGACTTTAAGCTGACCACTTACTACAATATCAAGTTCCTGACCCTCATGTGTATGCGGGTGGGGTACTCTATACTGTTCGTCAACATAAGGAATAGTAACAAGAAATGGTTCACCGATTTTGTTTCTGAAATTCGGTGCAAGACGCATATATGAAAGACCTTTACGGCGTACAATCGGGAGACCGCCTCCCTTACGTGTTATATCGTAACTATAGATTTTCGGACTTTCACCTTCCATAAGGTCGGTGATTTCAACGCCTGTAGCGTTGGCGAATTTATAGATAAAAGTAAAGCTGAAATCTTTAGCACCGCCCTCATAGGCAAGGTACTCATATACAGAAACGCCTGTTTTTTCAGCCATTTCTTCAGAAGTCAGACCTACTGACTCACGAACGGCTTTAATTCGTTGTGCTACCTCTCTTATCTTAAATTCTGGATTTACGGAATTGCTCACAGTTAGCCTGCTCCTTTCTTTTAAAATAATTTAATTTATGCCATAAAGTCGGCACTTATAAAATTATAACATTAATGATTTTATTTGTCAATAGATTATAGTATATTTTTCCACATTAAAACTGAAAAAATATAGACAAAAATTTCAACAAAAACATTATATCATCTTTACCCGAAAAAATCAACACAAAGCAACTTTATTAATCACATAAATTTTATTCTTATAATTTTTATTATACGATATATATTATCACTATCCACAACTTAACGACTCATAAATTAGACTTTCTGTTATGATGAAA
>CAMWQI010000023.1 GCA_947176345.1 uncultured Ruminococcus sp. | reverse complement strand
CTGTATATGTACCTATACCGGACTGATTAGTTTCACCGTCGCTTGCATTGAAGCCGTCGTCAGAAGAAACAACTTCTACTGTACCGCCGTTGACAATTATCACATCTGCCTCAATGCCCTCATATGAATTTGTAATATTTACCGAACCACTGTTAATACTTACTGTAGTATCGGAATGAATACCCTTGTTACCTGTTTCAAGAGTAAGAGTTCCGCCTTCTATAGCGACATCTGCATTTGCATGAACTGCATCATCTGCGGAATTTATATTGAATGTTCCGCCGATTATGGTTATTTCGGCAGAAGCCTTTATACCTTTTGTGCTTACGGTATCGGAAGTATCATTACTTTCAGTATTAAAAGCCAACTGTTCAGGACTATCAGGCATTTCAAGATTTTCAGGGTTGAAATTGTCGAAATCTGGCATTTCAAAATCTTCAGGGTTGAAGTCTCCGAAATCTTCCGGCATATCAGGTTTTTCACCCTTATTGAATCCGCCACCATGTCCGAAACCTCCGCCTTTGCCAAATCCGCCGAAATCATCATTATGGATTTTGGTTGACGCAGAACTTCCACCACCTGACGTTATATTGAATACACCGTCTATGGCTGAAAAAACTGTTTCTGCCTGAATGCCGTCACCGTCTGCCGTGATATTTAATACACCGCCCTCAACGTAAACAAAGCCCAATGAAATATCATCAGTATTTGTGGACTTTATACCGTCTTGACCAGCCGTAAGATTTAACTCACCGTCTGCAATGGCTACATAGTCCTTGCCTTTTATAGCGTTACCGACTGCATTTACAGTAATCTTGCCACCAGTAATGACAATATCGTCCTTTGAGCGTATACCGTCATTATAGTTACCGGTTATTTCAAGTTCACCAGTACCATTTATCGTGATACTGTCATGACTGAAAATCGTCGCATCAGGTTCATTTTTTTCAGTGTCCGTAAAAACATAATCCGTGCCGTCCGAAAGTACATTTTTAGTACCGTCGGCAAGAGTTATAAAAGTTTTCTTTGCATTTGGCACGTAAATTGCAGACGAATTACTGCAATTTACTATAGCATTGTTAAGTACAAGCTGAACTTTTGCACCGTCGGCATCAACAATAATCTGTCCATCATTAAGAGTACCGCTTATAAGATAAATACCCTCGTCGTTAATGGTTATTTTTGAGCCGTCAACTGTTACGCCTGCTCCGGTTACTTCTGCACTGTCACCAGTAAGATTTATTTTAGTATCGGGTGCGGAGTAGTCAGGGTTAAGGTCTCTTTTTGAAAAAAGTTCACTTTCAGAAGTTTTTACAGACGAAGACAAAATAACAGGATTTTTTTCTGCTACCGTTTCGCTTGATTCAGTTGTTTCAACTGATTCAATTGTTTGTTTAGTTTCAGCCGGTTCTGTAGTCTCGTCAGTTCCGGCTGAAATAGTTGTCATTTTCTCGGAAGTCGTCTTTCCGGAATCAGAAGTACTATTATCAGTACAGCCGACTGCCATAAAAGCAAAAGTCATAGCAGTCATCATAATACGATTAATAAAATTACTCATAGAATCACCATTTTTTTAGTTCCCAATTCCGTGTTTCTTTCTTTTGTTTTTCTTTCTATGATTGTATTATAGACTGCTGATATGTAAATTATGTGAAAGTCTGTTGAATAACTGAAAAAAATTCTCATATTAATCTGACACATAAGAGTTATCTGTCATCTTTCCAGTAATTTTCGATGTACTCCCATTCATACATATCACGTTTAATCCTTGTTATCTGTCCGTTTATACCATTGCAGTCAATACAAATCACAGTATGCTGAAAATCATTAAAGCGTTTTTCCCACCAGTCACCATAATAGTAATCCTTAATCATTCTTCCATACTCATCAAATACCTTATATCTGTACTGCCTGTAATCGTGAACTTCCATATAACGTTTTTTGCCGTTCTCTGTAAAATAATATGGTAGAGCGAAAACTTCTTCACGTGTTTCTGCTTCCTTCATAAAAACCTCCGAATAAAATAATCATGTTGTTTCCTTGCAGAATTTCACAAAGTCTCTTATTGAGTCGCTACAGTTGGCAATCATATTCAGTTCAGCTATTTCGTCATTGTATTCAAGATTATGTATCAGTACCGGAATATCTTTTCCGAAAGTATTTACAATAAACCCTGTTGAGTGCAGTTCCTGTACAATATCGGCAAGCAGTTCAGTGAAAGACCTTGTAATATCGGCATATTTTTCACTGTCGGAGCTGTCGGCATCTTCATTGTATTCATAGCCACAGCTTATAATCCACTGCCTTACTATTTTTGCCGTATCGTCCGTGCCGAAACTCAATTCATTATTCTGCAACCAAAATACATAATTCCACCGTGCCTCATGCGGAGTGTCTGCAAACTTCACATTTCTTTTGTATTCAGCTTCTGTATTATAGCCCAATACAACAGTAGGTTTGCATGGATTGTCTTCATCGTCATACATAAAAAGTGATATTGCATATATATCCGGTTCGTCCCACGAAGCTATTGTATCTTCAATAAGTACAGACATAAAAGCCTTTATATCGTTTGTACTTAAAAACACATCGTATCTGTCATTAGTGCTTTCCTCCTCTGAGGAGTTGCGGAGTTCATCAATACATCTTCTTAGTGCATTCATATTTATAATGCCCGCACATGAAATATCATCACCCACGCCGTTAGCACTGATTTCAGGCAAAAGATTTTCCATTTCCTTATCTGCAACATCAAAGCCTTTTTCAGCAAAACTTATAGCAAGTTTTCTGTAGAGGTCATAAAGCTGTTCGTCATTCCAGCATGACTTGTCAACACCATCTGTTCCGATAAAGACCGCTGGTGGTATTGTATTCTTTTCAAAATAACAGAACCGTGCAGAATTTACGGCATCGTCCTGACACATTGAAGATGTTATATTTCCGTTGCATAACGGGTCATCGGGAATTGGACTGTAAGCTGAGCCGTCGTCTGCCACGATAACACATTTTCCGTCTCCTATCTGTACACCAAATGCAAATTCTTTAGAAACAACAAAAATTTCAAGGGTAGTACCATAAGCCACAAGAAAATTCCCGTCCCTGTAATACTGCCTGTACTTTGAAAGTTCCTCTGGAATTTTATTAAGTTCATCTTCAGTAAACGGATAATTTATATAATCGTTTGTTATTCTGTCATACCAAAGTGAAACGATATTCCGCCATAGCATTGAAAACATTTTCCGTCTTTTTTTTTCGACACTCATAAGCATTTCCGCACCGTCAAGCAAATCCATAAATTCCTCAACACATTCACAAGCACTTTCAACCGCAAGCCTTGCACCTCTGTCCGTGCGGATATACTGAGGGCTTCCGTGACCGTCTGCCACTGCCACAAATGAATATTTAAGACTGTCATGCGACATGGAATAATCCTGACAGATTATCCCGTTTTTTACATGAAAAGCTCCCGCAAAAGTATGGGAAAAGGACGAACAACTATTCATATCATCACCCTCCGTTCATTTAAACAGTACAAAATATCATTTTAATTCTAACATAAATACGTGAACTTGTCAATAAAAAAATCCGGATAGTATTATAATATTATCCGGAAAAAATATAAATCAATAATTCCAGCCGAAATTTTCGCCGGAATAATCATATGCACCGTCAACGCCATAATCAAAATTGTCTGCCGGAACATCTGTAGAAATATCCATATCTGAAAAACCGTCAAACGTGTAGCCGTCTGAATTTATATCTGTTGTAATCACATCAGTGTTTTCTTCTGGAGTATCAACCTGTATAGTATTCATGCATAGCCAGTCGCACCAGTCCTGATAATATTTAGCAAGAACGTGTACACCGTCATTACTGCATTCCGCCATAAGATTTCCTTCAGCATCATCGAATATCGGGTTTACATCAAGATAGAAAATTGTTTCATTGTCCGCAAGTTCAGCCTGTGCAGTATTCAAAGCGTTGAGATTTTCATTTGTCACGCCGTCGCCCTGTAACTGCCTTATTGCCGAAACATGAAGATTTGCCATTATATAAATTATAGCATCAGGCTGATACTGCTTTATGGTATTTATAAGACTAAGATATGAATTAATCGTATAATTAAAATCATTCACAACTTCATTTACACCAAGCATGATATAGACTTTTCCGTAATTATTTGCGGAAAGTTTATCATAAATGGTTAAACCATTTTCATCATATTCATTGTCAATCTTATATGCTGCAAGTCCTACACTACAGAAATAATCGGCATTCTTAAGTGTACCATATTCGCATATGCCGACTGTTCTTGAATCTCCTATAAATAATGCATCGTCAAAATATGATGGGTCACTCTGCACGAAGACCGGAACAGACAGTGGGGGTTCTGTAGTGGCTTCTTCATTAATTGGAGTATCTGTTTCTGCTATATCTCCGGAAATATTTTCAGTCGGCGGAATTGTTTCAGACGGTTGCGTGGCGGTATTTTTTATATCTATCACCGGTGGTTTTTTTGAAGACGCTGGCTCAACGTCTTTACTGCTTTTCCATATCTGCCTGAAAATCAGGGGTGATGCGACAAAGCACGTTACTATAAGCAGAAAGGTATATATCCATTGGCGGATATTTTTTATCATTTTTATATCTTTCATTCTGCAATCTCCTAAATTAAAATCTGAAATACATAAACGGGTCATTCATGCCCTTGTACATACAGTAGACAGCCCCCCAGAATACCGCAAGGAGCAGAACCGCACATACAACTGTTTTCTTGTATTTTTCGTAAAATTTCTGCGGAAGTCTTGTTGAGAATAATATACCTGCCACAAAGAATTTCCAGTATATCTTTAAATATTTTATATAGTCCCCTTCAAGTATCACGCTTTCTTCCTGCGGTATGAATGGAAACAGTCTTTTAAAGTATATGCCGAGTTCGTGGAAATCAGTAACGGCAAATATAAGCCATGTTAATGGAATTATCAGGAACATATAACAGTGTCCGGCAATCTTATATTTATTTAAAAAACTGCCTGTCCAGAATTTTTCCGTTATTATCAGAACAAACAATACAAGTCCCCATAGAACGAAATTCCAGCTTGCACCATGCCATAGTCCCGTAAAAAGCCATACAGCAAGAGTATTTATTATCTGTCTTACCTTGCCTTTTCTGTTTCCGCCGAGTGGAATGTATATGTATTCCCTGAACCATGAACCGAGTGTCATGTGCCAGCGTCTCCAGAACTCCGTCATTGTAAGTGAAAGATACGGATAATCAAAGTTTTTCGGCAAATCAAAACCCATAATCTTACCAAGCCCTATAGCCATCATTGAATAGCCGAAAAAGTCAAAATATAACTGGAATGAATAAGCAATAATTCCCAGCCATGCAAGAGGTGTGGAAATACTCTCATATCCTATCATTGAAATATCGCTCCACAGCCCTGAAAGCTGATTTGCAATAAGAACCTTATAGCCAAGACCAATAGTAAATGTTTTCAGACCATCTTCAACTTTTAATATCGTGTGAGTACGTTTTTTAAGTTGTTCGGCTACAGTCTGATATGTAACAATAGGACCAGCTATAAGCTGTGGAAACATACTTATATATGCACCGTAATTTATTATATTTTTTTCAGCAGTGGCTTTTCCCATGTAGACATCTGCTATATATGAAACATTCTGGAATGTATAGAAACTTATTCCGATAGGAAGTATAATATCTTTCAGCGGAAGCGATGCATGGAAAAGAGAATTTATATTTTCAAATGCAAATCCCGTATACTTGAAAAACAACAACCACCAGAAATTGAATACAATTCCGGCAATAAACAGCGGTTTCCGGTATCGTTGATAAGTTTCTATGAACTGTGCTATTATGAAATTGAAAAGCAATGTGAGCAGGAAAAGTATTATATACACGGGGCTTTTCACACCCATGATGTAGAATATTATACTTCCGGTAAAAACAACTGCATTTTTGTAAGCCGGTGGACTAAGCCCATAAAGCAACAGAAATGCAGGAAGAAATATGAAAATAAATTCCAGACTGCTGAAAACCATTTTACCACCCTTTTTTCTTTTGTTCTTTTATTTATATTACAGTCAATATCTGAAAAATATGACTTATAATAATATTTTACACGATATTTTAAAAAAAGTCAACTACTTTCATATTTTGTAGCAATTTGTAATAAATAGCGGTTATTATGGGGAATTTTACCATAAAAATAACCTGTCAGTTTCCCGACAGGTCATAATTTATGCATCAATTTAAATTTAATGTTTATTCAATACCAGCCTGCTGTTTTGCTGCTGTAAGAGTATTTTTCATAAGCATGGAAATTGTCATAGGTCCTACACCACCAGGAACGGGCGTTATGTAGGAGGCTTTCTTTTCAGCGGATTCAAAATCAACATCACCACAAAGTTTTCCGTTTTCGTCGCGGTTCATTCCTACATCAATGACCACAGCTCCCTCTTTAATCATGTCGCCTGTGACGAATTTTGCTTTTCCTATTGCCACAACAAGAATATCAGCATTAAGGCATATTTCCTTGAGATTTTTTGTCTTTGAATGACAGATAGTAACTGTACCGTTTTTCTGTAAAAGCAACATAGCCTGTGGCTTGCCTACAATATTACTTCTGCCGATAACGACACACTGCTTGCCGGTAATATCAGTTCCGGTACTTTCAATAAGTCTCATAACACCTGCCGGAGTACATGGGAGGAATGAATAATTTCCTATCATGATATGACCTACATTCATGGGGTGGAATGCATCAACATCCTTTGCCGGTGAGATAGCGTTTATAACTGCTGTTTCGTCAATATGTGACGGAAGTGGTAACTGCACAAGTATTCCGTTTACTCTGTCATCACGGTTGAGGACGTTTACAAGGTCAAGCAACTGTTCCTGTGTTGTGTTTTCGTCAAGTGCGTACTCAAAAGACTGGAAACCTACTTCCTCGCAAGCCTTTTTCTTGTTATTGACGTAAACCCTTGATGCCGAATTATTTCCGACAATTACAACAGCAAGTCCCACTTTAAGACCTTTTTCGTCTCTAAGACGTGCTGTTTCCTCTGCAACTTCAGCCTTTACAGTAGCAGATACTTCTTTTCCGTTAATAATCTGTGCCATTTGATTTTTCCTCCTGAATATTTTCATTTTCTTCATCATTATCAGTTATTGACTGATAATTTTCATTGTCATCGTCTTCACCAGAACGGCGTTTCCGTGCCTGCTCCAGTAACTGTTTTGATTCGTCTGTATTGCAGTAGAGAACGAATTTATCAGGATTTTTCTTTATCCTGATTAGCATGAAAATCTGTATTGCTATTGCAATAATACATATCACAGCAGACAAAATCTGTGATACTCTTAAACTTCCAATCATAAGGCTGTCTGTGCGGAGACCTTCCACAACAAATCTTTCCATTCCATACCATGTCATATACATTAATAATATCTGTCCGTCATATTTTCGTTTTCGTGAATAAAGAGATATGAGCAGAAATCCCAACAGACACCACACCGACTCATACAAGAAACACGGGTGTACAGGCTGTAGATAATTCAGACCGGAAGCCCTGTTTGATAAAATAGTTGCCTGTATTTCACCGCCCGTCATGCCGAAAATACTGTCTGTATTAGTGCCGAAAGCCTCCTGATTGACGAAATTTCCCCAGCGTCCTATGCCCTGACCTATCAGAAAACCAAGTACAGTTATATCAAGCATAGGCAGAAATTTTATCTTACGCACCTTACAGATTATAAGCCCGACAGCAATCGCACCGATTATTCCGCCATAAATTGCAAGTCCGCCGTTACGGGTATTTATAATAGCCTTTATATCACCCTTGTAATCTTCCCAATTAAATATTACATAATAAGTCCTTGCACCGACTATTCCGCCTAAAACGCCACCTATTATGGCATCAAGTGCCGTTTCCGCATCAAGTCCGAAACGTTTCATTTTCGGCATGACATACAGCAGTGCAAGCACAAGACCGAATGTTATTATAATTCCGTACCACTGTATATCTATCCCGAATATGGTGAATGCCGTCGGATTTATATGAAAAGTCCAGTTCAGGTGTGGGAACTGTATCTCAAACGGGTCGGCTATAGCCTGAATATCAGTCATTTTCCGTTTCCTCTACCACCGACATGACAAGTTTATCTTCACTCAATTCAGTGCGGATATATTCAAGCACTTTATCACTTGTCATTTCCGAAATCATATCTATCATATCATAAGGAGAAGTGCCAGCCATATGTGCACCTAACATCATGCTTGCTACCGCCTCAACGTTATTAAGCTGTCTTATCATTGCACCATACATTGATTTTTTTATTCTCTGGAAATCCTTTTCAGGTATGCCGTTTTCGGAAATTTTCTTTATTTCGTTTGCTATAGAGTCACGGACTTTTACAGGGTCACTGGACTCTCCGGCAAAAATCACTGAAAAATATCCATCACCACAGAAAATCTCACCACCGAAAGTAGAATTAAGTGTACCGTCTTTAAGAAGTCGCTGGTACATATCAGAAGACGCGTCCGTGATAAGTGAGGACGCTATGCACATTGCAACATTTTTTTCAAGTCTTTCACGTTCATTGCACGGTGTGCATTTATATCCTATATGGAATATCGGTGTACCTACCGGCTGTTTTTCATAAATTTCAGACTTTACTATAGTTTCAGGTTCATCAGGGAATACAGTTTCAAGTCCTTTGTCCTCACAAGGTTTTAGATATTCATCACATATCGCAAGAACTTCATCAATTTTCACGTTTCCGGCAATAGAAAGAACCATATTATTTAAATTATAAAAAGTATTATAACACTTATAAAGCAAATCAGCATCAATCTGTGCGATACTTTCTATAGTTCCGGCAATATCAATCTTCACAGGGTGGTTATGATACATACAACGGAGCATATTAAAGAATACTCTCCATTCGGGATTATCGTTAGTCATCTGGATTTCCTGACCGATAATACCCTGTTCCTTGTCGACGCTTGCTTTTGTAAAGTATGGTTTCTGAACGAAATCAAGCAGAATTTTTAATGATTCCTGATAATTCTTTGAACAACTGAATAAATAACACGTTCTGTCAAAAGATGTGTATGCGTTACCGCTTGCACCGGTTTTGGCATAGAGTTCAAAAACATCACAGTCTTCATTTTCAAAGAGTTTATGTTCAAGGAAATGTGCTATACCCTCCGGAACGACTGTATATTCCTTGTCATCACGCATCTTGAACATTGTATTTATAGAACCGTATTTTGTGCCGAAAAGTGCCTCAACAGTGCTGAAACCATCCATTTCGCATATATATATATCAAGTCCGCTGGGGTGCTTTACATATACGCACTTGTCACCGGTTTTTGAGCTTGTAAATATATTCTTATTCATTATTAGCGTCCTCCTTGTCATACATAATATATATGCTGTCGAGAGTAAGTGACTTTGCAGTATTTATAATATCTTCCTTAGTTACCGATTTGTACTTAAGGAAACACTCTTCTGGTGTGATAATTTCATTATCGCAAAGACAATCAAAATACCAGCCGGAATATGATGACGGTGTATCACCTACGGCAGTAAGTGCATTATCAAGACTTAATTTTGCACTTTCCATTTCCTCATCAGTTATATTGCCATTTCTTATCTCATCAAGCTGGTGCAGAATTTCAGCCTTTGCCTTTTCAATATTGTTTCTTTCAACGCCGATATCAACGAATATAGTCTTTTTGTATTTATTCACGCGGGTGGCACAATAATAGCACAAACTCATTTTTTCACGTACATTCGTAAAAAGTTTAGATACGGGAGTTTCACCCCATATTGTATTCAGCATTTTCACGGCATATATATTGTCACAGTTGTGTTTGAATGTCATTACCATTTTGCACTGTCTCACATCAAATTCATCTGATTCAGTCACAACTTCCGGTTTTAATGGACTTGCAGTATGGAACTTAACTTTTTCTGGTATACGTTCTGTTTCTGAAAAACTCTTCCTGAACATTTCAATAACTGCCGGATTTTCAGACGGTGCAACGTATGTTATTTCAACCGGTGCTGTTTTAAGGAGATTGAGATAAGCAGAATATGCACTTTCAGCCGTGACAGCATCTGCCGATTCCTTTGTGCCGTAACTTGTACTTTGTGCTGGTTCTCCCCTGAAAGCTATTTCACCGGCTCTTGAAAGAGCATAGCCACGCTTGTTGTTTATTTCGGAGTCTATGCGGTCAAGCAGTTCTTTCTTTGTAATCCGGAAAGATTCGTCATCAAATTTTCCGTCCTTTGCATTAGGGCTGAAAATACTTTCCCTTAAAATATCAAGCATTTCACCTTCTATGTCCTCACCATCAATTGCATAGCGGTTTACAATACATGATGCACTTATGCCTAATATCTGAATATCGCCTTTTTTAATCGAAAAAGATGAAAGACTTGCTCCGTAAAGTGAGGAAAGCTTTTCATTCAGCAGTGAAAGAGCTGGCAGACTACTTGTTGAATAAGTAAGTGTATCTGTGGCTATTACGTTTGCAGACGCTGTTTCCGCTGAAAGTTTTGTGATAAAACGTACTGAAATATGCGACGTCTTGAATTTTTCGTCCGTTATAGATGTAAACCCGATATTTTTATCAAGTTCTGTTCTGTTGTATTTCATTAAGGTAAACACTCCCGTCTGGTAAATTATATCTTTTTTATTATACATTATACTATTCTATTCCCGTTTTGTCAAGTGAAATATTACAATATTATGGGTTTTGCCTGTTGTCAAAACGAATGTTTTTTTAAATAATCCTTGAAATGTTATTAATTACTGGTTGACATATTTAAAAAAATACTGTATAATTAGTCTATGCCAAAAAACATAAATTAATCTTCAGGAGGATTTAACATGAAAAAATATTTGTCATTTATCCTTTCCGCCTCTCTTGCCCTGTCTGCACTTGCTCCGGCAACTGTATTTTCTGAAAGTGCTGAAAGTTCTGCACTCACTCTTGATAATATAGTTGTTTTTGGTGACAGCATCTCAAATGGCTATGGTCTTAATGACAGTGAAAACTCATACGCCGAAATATGTGCGGATTATTTCGGTTCTAATCTTGATAATTTCAGTAAAGACGGACTTGATTCGTCTGAACTCCTTGAAATGTTCCAGACCCTTACCGATGAACAGAAAAACTCAATAGCAAAATCAGATGTTGTTGTTATTTCTACCGGCGGTAATGACATACTCCAGTACATCATTAAATCCATACTTAACTTTGCCGCACCGCGTAGTCTCCTTAAAGAAGGATATACAGCAGAAGATATTCCGGAAAAGCCTTCCGCCAGTTCAATCAAAATGCTTAATATGAACGCTTTTAAAGAATATGCTGATGGTAGTATTACACATACACTTGCCCTTGACAATTTACTAACTACGTTTACAGATAATCTTAGCTTGACAACGGGTTCATATAGGGGCATTATCCATAATGAAATTATGGTTAATATAGATAAAATTGTAAAAATAATCAAGGAAATCAATCCCGATACACAGATTGTTGTACAAACCGTATACCAGCCGTTTCAGCTTTCACAGGATTACATAAGTAAAAATCACGGTACGGGTTATGCTATGATGCTTACACAACTCCGTACAAAACTTAACTTTGTAATGGATACTTTCAGAAATGAACTCATGCAGATTGAAAATATTGAAGTTGTTGATGTTCTGGATACTTTCACAGCCCTTGAAAACGGTTTGAAAGATTCTAAAGATGCAACCCCCGGATATGCTTACTATTTCACGAATATACAGAAACCTTACAATGCAGGTGACGGAGAAGAAAGTATGGACTTGCACCCTAATCAGAAAGGTCATCTTGCTATTTCCTCATTGCTAATTGATACAATCAAGGTAAGAAATGCTGAAACAAATGAATGGCTTGCACCTGCTCCGGCTGAACGTCCGGTAGACAACGAAACCGGTGAAGCTGTGCCTACTCTCTTTAATGCAACTTTTGACAGCATTGAAGATATTGCCGATTATCCGCCTCTTGCTATGGAACAGATTGTAGAAACTATCCCTGATAAAGTAGTACCCGGTGACGTAGACGGTAACGGAAAAATTGATGCTGTAGACGCTTCAGCTATTTCTATAGAATATGCAAATCTTTCAACAATAGATGGTGTTCCGACATTTACTGAAGAACAGAACAAAAAAGCTGATATAAACTATGATGGCAGAATAGATGCAAGAGATGCTACATATGCCTCAATGTATTATGCATATCTTTCGACAACTCAGCCAGGTGAAGAAGAAATGAATATCTTCCACTTTATAAATCAGAAACTTATTAATAATTAAAAAAATGAAAAAGTTCCATATCAGAAAAAAATATGCTGTATTGATTATAATATGTCTGATTATGGTACTCCTGAATGTACTGTCAAGGCTTTGCAGACCGTTTTCAGATTTCTACATGGAGAAGATTTTCCCCCTGTTTTCAAATCCGATTTCTTTTATAACCGGACTTTTGCCGTTTTCAATTGGTGAAATACTCATAGTATTGGGAATACTGCTTGTTATAGCCGGCATTCCCTGTACTGTTTTACTGCTGATTTTCGGGAAAAATTTCCGAAAAAAAACTGCCTCAACTGCCGGTTTTATTTATCTGTTTGTCTTTACATTCATTCTCACCACTGAAACAATGAACTGTTTCATTATGTATCAGTGTACGCCGTTTTCTGAAAAGTACCTGAAACATTCAGACCATACCGAAAGTCAGATTACAGAACTATATTCCTTACTCATAGAAAAAGCCAATGAACTTGCTGAAAAAGTCCCACGTGATAATATGAACTGTTTTGAGTTTACCGGAGATGTCAGCCCTGAAGCAAAAAAGGCTATGAAAAAAGCTGGTAAGACTTTCCCGCAACTGAAAGGTTACTATCCTAAAGCAAAACCTATACAGTTTTCATATTTCATGAGCCAGTCACATCTTACAGGAATTTATTTTCCGTTTTCGCTTGAAGCAAACTACAATGATGATATGTGCCGGACTAATCTTCCGGAAACGGTCTGTCATGAGTTTTCGCACCTGAAAGGATTTATTCAGGAAGATGAAGCTAATTTTATTTCTTTTTATGCCACAACTCAATGCAGTGACGATGTATGTTTTCAGTATTCGGGTTATCTTTCAGCCCTTGAATACGTCCATAATGAAATCTACCATCAAAATATATCCAGTTCATTTTATCTCACTGATAATATTTCCGATAACGTCCGCCGTGACTGGTTTAGATTTATGCCCGACAACTACTGGGAGGAAAATGAAGAAAAGGAAGTCATTCCCACTGAAACAGTCAGTACAGTTTCCACAACTGCAATTGATACCAACATTAAGGCAAACGGTCGCACGGACGGCATAAAGTCTTATTCGCTTGTGGTGGAATTACTGCTTGACTTTTACTATCCAGCATAAAGTTGTAAAATAATTATTGCCGAATAAAAAGTAATATTATATGTTGATGACTCAATAGATGAACTATTGGAGGTGTTAATTAATGGGATTAACAGGTTCTATATTAAGAAAAAGCAAACTGTTATCTTTTAAAGAAACAAAGATAATATCTGCTGAAATTCTTAGGTCATTAAACTATAGGCTTACGCTATTGCATGAAGATACAAGATATTGTAGTATAAGCGTAAATAAGAAGGACGATGATATCGGCTTTGTAATGTATATTTATGGAAAAGTCAGAGAGGCAGATGAATATAATTTTTCGTATATAGCTTCAAATATTACAAGAGTTATCGACATTGAAGATATTTCAGAATGTGAAGATATGATATTGATGTTTCTGAAAGAATATTTTAAGTATTATCCGAATGATTATTTTGATAACGAACTTGATTGGTATTACACTAAAAAAGATATTGATGAGGCTTTTAAAAACAAAAATTTTAAAGAATGGTGTTATGAACCACCAAATTAAATTTTTTAATAAACACTTACAGATTTTAAAATAATTATTGACGAATAAAAAGGACGGTTTTTTCAACCGTCCTTTTTTATTTTACTGAATGTTTATATCATCAAGTGGGAACTGTTCAGGTGATACAAGATAAAGACCTATAAGCTGTATAGCAAGTGCATCTTTAGCAGTTACACCGTCGTTTCCGACAACATCAGCATTTTTCTTTCCCTGTTCCGAAAGTTTATATTCATTAGGGTTAGACAGTGTCTGCATAATTAATACAGCATCGGAAACGTTCACTGCTTTATCCACATTAGCATCGCCATATAATATGTCAGTTTCTTTAGTAGTAGTTGTTGTTGTCGTTCCGGCAGTAGTTGCAGTAGTAGTTGTATTGGTTGTTTTATTGTCTGTTGTGGTTGTAGTAGTTGTTCCGGAACTGCCTATCTCAACAGGTTTTCCGGCTTTGTCAAGAACCGTTCCGCCGTCAAGGTTACTACCCTCCGATGAGGCATAAGTTGTATAAAATTCATTAAGTGAAAGTCCGTTATTGCCTAAAGCTTTCTGGTGGTCAAGACCGATATATTTTCCGGTTTCCTGTGTCTGCCAAAGGGATTTTTCCATGAGTGCGTATTTGTTTTCTTCCCATTCAATTTTTGTAGAGCCTTGTTGCTGACCACATGAAATATTTTTCCACAAACCGCCAGTATCGCCTGAATTGGTATTCAGACACCAGAATGTATGATTTATATGATTTTCAATCATATAGTCACGGAGAAGTTCCATCCATTTCTGATTTTCTGCACCGTCCATGTGACCACCCCACTCACCTATGAGTTCAGGTGCGATGTTTTCGGCATTGATATAAGCCCATGTATCATACCAGTAGTCGTCAAGAAGTGTCTGTGTGGTGAAGTCCTTTTTAAACCAGTCCTGTGGCCAAACCGAAGGACCGTAATCGTGAGGAGAATAGACTATCTGACTTGTACCCTGTTTCGGCTTTATAGGATATTCCCTTGCACCACGGAAGTTGCCTCCCCACCATGCACCAATATATGGTGAGTTGGTTTGTCTGTCCTCTATACCCCAGTAGTCACCAGGCATAGCACCACTCAAGGACTGCTCAACGCCCTCAATGAAAATAAGTGCATTCGGGTGTACATCAAGAATAGCTTCAGCACACTTTGTAGCGGCATAAGCCCAGTTGTTTTCGTCGGTTGAGCCGTCCCACTTAGCAGCTTTGTCGCCCTCTTGACCTTTTCCGTGTGGTTCGTTCTTGAGGTCATAGCCTAAAAGTGTATCATTATTCTTGTATCTTTCGGCAAGCCATACAAGCGACTCCTGCCAAAGTTCAGTAGTAACTATTGTACCGTCGGCTGTTGCCTTGCCATACCAAAGATTATAGTTATGACCGGAGTTATCAGCGTGCGGACTGTGTATATCAATAAAAGCCTTGATACCGTATTTTTTGCACTTGTCAAGAATTATATCAAAACCACGGTCGCTTGTGATAAGGGTCTTTCCGTCAGATTCGACGAAATCTTTATTAAGATTACCATATGTTCCAGCCTTGACAACACCACCGTTGCCGTCGTCCTGGTCAACAGGCGGATTATATACAGCCTGCATACCGCCAGCACTTATCTGAAAAGGTGTACCATTCATCCATGACAGAATGAGTTCTGTTGAAATCGGGAAACGAATAACGTTAATGCCTCTGTCGGCTACTTCCTGTAACATATCGTCAATATCACCGGCATAAAGATAATGCGGTGAATATTCAATACAGTTGAGACCGAACCAGTTAGCACCAGTAAGCCATACTTCATTGCCGTTCATGTCATAAAGACGGCTACCTTCTGCATGAAGCCAGTCGTCGTTGTTGTCGTCAACGGCATAAGCTGTAACCGGCTTTCCGACTGTCCCGAACATCGTCGGAATTGCCGGAACTGCCATTACTGCAACAGACAACAAAGCAGTTAATTTTTTTAATCTGTTCATGATAAATTCCTCTCTCCGATACAAATTTTTTAAAACGTATCTTTTAATTATATTTTATCATTAAAAAAATGAAAAGTCAATAGAAATCAGAACGCTTTTCTGATAATATTTTTTATATCGGAATTGTTTTCAAAATATTCAAGCTGTGCCAGTAAATCTTCTGCACGTTTCCGGCACTGTTCCGGAGTTTTTGTCGTAAAATAGCGTTTGTCTGCAAACGAATCAATAATATATCTCATGGCAAGCTCACCGGTGACATAGAGTATTCCATAATATAGAGAATTTATTTCTTCCGGAGTTAATATACCGTCCAGACCGTCCGCAAAACCTTGTGTGATGTCTCCGATATTTTCAGTTCCGGCAGAACGTATCATATCACCATAATCAATTGCAACAAAACCTTTCATTGAAGTGTCAAGGTCAATGACAGTTATTTTCTTTCCGAAAATAATATTATCTGTTTTTGCGTCATTATGAACGTTTCTTTCTGGAATATCACTGAAAATTTCAAGTTTTCCTTTGAGATTTGAAAAAATTTTTTCCGCACCGAACGGGAGTTTATTATAATATATTTCAAAGTTATGGAAATTTTCAATAGTATTATTTAAAATAATATTATTATTTATAATATTTATGTACTTTCCGAATGCATAACCCGTTAAATACGCCTGATTTTCCGGAAAATATGACTGTTCTGTATATTCATATATACGCCATACTTCATTATTGATTTCGATGTAAGATTTTCCGCCGGCTGTAAGATAATGAGGAACTGTTATTCTTTCCTGTCCGGAGTGCCGGAATGCTGTTTCAATTCTGTTGACATTTTGCATAACTATATGTGGCTTGTGGAAAACATTCCGATTAAGAGATTGCATAATATATTTACCTGCTCCGCACTTAACAAGATACGTGCGGTTTATGTGTCCGGTATTTATCGGAGATATTTTATTTATTTTCCTGATATTAAAATATTCAAGTATGGCGTTGTCGTCGCATGCTGATTTATTATCCATAATTAATTTATATAATGAATGAGAACTTTTTTCAGTTCTGCTACAATAATTCTTATATCATCATTTATTTTATCCGTACACAATGACAAATCATCAAATAAACGATTCAGATTAGCCTCAAAATTAATTGGAAGTACTGAACAGTATTTCATACATAATTCAATAAGACGTTTTTCACCTGAATGTGTAAGTCTGTTGAGGGCGAATATAATATCAAAATAAGACTCTAAAAATGCGGTTGTACGATGTATAATGCTTACCCTGTCATTTCTTGCAATGGCTTTTTCTATCTGATGCGAATATGATGGCAGTGTGTCACATAAAAGATTCATATTTCTTTTAATTATATTATCCCTGAGACCGTCTGGATAAGGTACATCAAAACGTTTCTTAGCCTGTGACAGTCTTCCGTTTTTATCATATATTACCTTGCAATTCATAAGATTATGCCACATACAAGTTGTATAGCCGTTTCGTGCCTGATAATTTTCAACCACTTCTGAAACTTCCCTGTAAAAATCATCAGTATTTCTATAAATAATATCAATATCCACACCATTGTTTAACGTGCAGTTATCCTCATATTCCCAGTAATGATTACCGATTTCCATAGTACCACAATATTTTTTCAGAATATCATTTCTTGTTTTCTCACTGATTTGCGATGTACAATAAATATACACATCATAGTCTGATTTTTCATCATAATTCTGTCCTGAGCGTGAACCTCCTAAAGCGATTGATTCCACCTGCTCCAGTTCCGATAACTCAATAAATAATTTTTCTGTCATATAAAATTCTCCTGTATATATTCAAATTCCGGTTTATTATAATTCAAAAATAAACCGGAATTAAGTTAATATTCGTCCCACTCGTCCGCTCTGAAATCTGTATAGTATTCTATAAAATTTTCTATCAGTTTGTTTCGGGAATAACAGTATTCAGTTTCTTTTCCGTCGTTCTTCAGACTTTCGAGCCATTCCCAGTCAATCATACAGCCAACGTCCATATTTATGCCGTACTTTGCTTTTTTTATTAAGGGAATATCAGTTTTATCACCAATACAGAACAGATAACCACATAAAAGTCTTATATATTCCGAACTTCCTTCCTGATAGTTTTCAATTTCAGTTTCAAGTAAATTGATTATTTCATTCTTAGGGATTTTTACAAAATCAAAACCGTATTTCTTTACAAGTTTTTCTGCTCTCTGTAAATTTTTCATTTTATAGTACCTCCGTGAAAAAAGCACTCATATATAATTTTGCCCTTAAATGAGATACTTTCATCACCCTGAAACCATTCAAAACTGCCATTCACTTTACAACGATAAGTATAATCGCCGTCTGAATACATTTCAGGTCCACGAAATGGTTTATCAGCATTTAAATGTGACAATGCATCTTTCAGAAAATCACCACTGAAATTATCACCTTTAACACGTCCTGCATAGTTCATGCTCCAATATGGAATACTGTCAATCCATACAGCCTCCTCACCTGCAAATCTGTCTCCGCCTAAATACGTATCATAATACATTAAATTATTTTCACTGTAAACAAGGTCATGTGATGCTGGTCTTGAAGAAACAGTTTCCGCACCTTTTCCGGCATAAGTGGCTTTTTTGGCTCTGATTAAAAACTGAATAATATCAATTTTATCCATATTTCCTTCCCCTAACAGTTTTAGTTTTTCAGGCTCTGCATAGGAGCGGGTATTCTTCCGCCACGATTTATGAACTTAGCAGAAGACTTTTCACGGACAGGCATTACAGGACCACTTCCGAGAAGTCCGCCAAATTCGAGCATTTCGCCCTCTTTCTTTCCAATAGCTGGAATGAGACGTACAGCAGTAGTCTTTGAGTTGACCATACCTATAGCTGCTTCGTCGGCTATGATAGCGGAAATAGTTTCCGGTGTGATGTCGCCAGGTACAACTATCATGTCCAGTCCGACGGAACATACAGCGGTCATTGCCTCTAACTTTTCAAGGCTGAGGACTCCGGCTATAGTAGCATCAATCATGCCGGCATCTTCTGAAACTGGTATAAATGCACCCGAAAGTCCGCCGACTGTAGATGATGCCATAACACCACCCTTTTTGACAGCATCATTTAGCATTGCCAGACAAGCTGTCGTGCCATGTGTACCGCACATTTCAAGACCCATTTCTTCTAAAATATGTGCCACACTGTCGCCTATTGCCGGAGTAGGTGCAAGCGATAAATCAACAATTCCGAAAGGTACACCGAGTTCCTTTGAGGCACACGAACCGACTAACTGTCCCATACGGGTTATCTTGAATGCTGTCTTTTTAATTATATCAGCGAGTTCATTTATAGAAGCGTCGGGATATTTAGCCAGTGCAGAACGTACAACTCCAGGGCCCGACACGCCGACGTGTATTTCACAATCCGGCTCACCTACACCGTGAAATGCTCCCGCCATGAAAGGATTATCTTCAACGGCATTACAGAAAACAACAAGTTTTGCCGGTCCTATGCAGTCACGGTCTGCGGTTCTTTCGGCTGACTGCTTGACAATCTGTCCCATAAGCTTTACAGCATCCATGTTTATACCGGATTTTGTAGAGCCTATATTTACAGATGAACATATATTCTGTGTAACATCAAGTGCCTCCGGAATGGACTGTATCAAAGCCATATCTCCGGCACTGAATCCCTTATGGACAAGTGCTGAATATCCACCTATGAAATTAACTCCACACGTATCGGCAGCACGCTGTAAAGCCTGTGCAAATTTTACAGGGTTCTGATTCGGACAAGCACCACACAACATAGCTATAGGAGTAACGGAAATTCTCTTGTTTATAATCGGGATTCCGTATTCCTTTTCAATCTGCTGACCTACAGGAACAAGCCTTTCTGCACGGCTTACGATTTTTTCATAGACCTTTTCACACGCCCTGTCTATATCTGTATCGATACAGTCAAGAAGGGATATTCCCATTGTTATGGTGCGTATATCAAGACATTCGTCCTGAATCATTCTTATAGTTTCGAGTATATCGTATACATTAAGCATTGAACATACCTCCGGTTAAATGCTGTGCATTGAGTTAAAAATATCCTCATGCATTGTATGGATTGAAAGGTTAAGCTCCTTGCCAAGTGAGTCCATTCTGTCAACAAGTGCGGAGAAGTCACCAGACATTTCTGTGATGTCCGCAAGCATAATCATTGCAAACATATCCTGAAGAACACTTTGTGTCACCTCAAGGACATTTGCGTTGTACTCTGCACATATGCCGGAAACTTTATGAAGTATGCCGACATTGTCTTTACCTATTACAGTTATAACTGCTCTCATATAAAAAAACCTCCTGAAAATTTTGGATAATACCATTATATCACATATTCCGCAAAATAGCAATAGTTAAAAAAAACTTGCATAACACTCAGAAATGTGATATAATATATTATTATCTCAGAAAGGAAAATGACTACATATGAACTTGATTGACTGTCACACACATACACAATTTTCTATGGACTCCGAAGCAGATATAGATTTATGCATAAAAAAAGCAATAGATATGGGACTTTCGGCATTTGCAATAACAGACCACTGTGAGTGCAGTTCATGGTATCCGGAAAATCACTACTCCGAAAAAGAAAATATTGATTACTTCAATTATGAAAAAGATTTCAATAATTCGCTGTCTGCCGTGACTGAACGCAAGGAAATATATAAAAATTTCAATCTCATATGCGGTATTGAAATGGGTCAGGCTACACAGGACAGGGAAATTGCTGAAAAAATAAATTCCGACAAAAGACTTGATTTTATAATAGGCTCTATGCATCAGCTAAGGGGCGAAAAGGATTTCTATTATATAGATTATGATAATATGTCCATGGACAGCATATATAATCTCCTTGAAAGATATTTCAATGAAATATATGAACTCTGCAAAATGAACTGTTTTGATGTTATCGGACATCTTACATACTGTCTCCGGTACATGAAATGCCGTAATAACATAAATCCCAATATAAGCCGTTTTGATGAGATTATAGCCGAAAGTTTCCGCACTCTTGCACATAACGGCAAAGGCATTGAAATAAATACGTCCGGAATAAGACAGGGTTTCGGTGATGCTTTCCCGTCAATGAAATATGTTAAACTTTTCAGGGATATGGGCGGTGAGATTATTTCCGTCGGTTCGGATTCGCACACCGTTGAGGACATCGGAAAAGATATATCTTCCGCACTGGAGACCGCTAAGGCGGTGGGGTTCACCCACCTGTGCTATTTCAAGAAACGCAAACCATACTTTATTAACATAGATTAATTTTATCGAAAGGAACTTTTAATTATGACTGATATTGTTAAAATTCTACAGCAGAATGCAAGAATTTCAGATACTGAACTCGGCGAAATTCTTGGCATATCTCCGGAAGAGGCTTCCGCTGAAATAAAACGTCTTGAAAATGAGGGCGTTATAAAAGGCTACAGCGTTATTGTAGACGATGAATTATACGATAATTCAACCGTTTACGCTACTATCGAACTTAAAGTGGCTCCACAGCGTGACTGTGGCTTTGATGACATAGCTAAAACTATCATGATGTATGATGAAGTTGAAAGTGTAAATCTCATGTCAGGAGCTTATGACCTCGCCGTTGAAGTAAAGGGCAATAATCTTAAGGACGTTGCACTTTTCGTTTCGGAACGTCTCTCAACTATAGAGGGCGTACTTTCTACAGCTACACACTTTATTCTCAAAAAATACAAGGAAAAAGGAATTTTCATTGACCGTGAGGAAAATGACGAAAGGGGACTTTGTTAATTATGATAGATTACGACAAAGTGCTTTCCGAAAAAATAAAGAAAATGAAACCCTCCGGAATACGTAAGTTTTTTGATATTGCCGGAACTATGGAGGGCGTTATAAGTCTTGGTGTCGGTGAGCCGGATTTTTCTACCCCATGGATTATAAGAAAAACTGCTATTCAGGTACTTGAACGCAAACATATTATATATGGTGCTAACAAGGGTATTGAACCACTCCGCAAGGCTATAAGCCA
>CAMWQI010000022.1 GCA_947176345.1 uncultured Ruminococcus sp. | reverse complement strand
ATTGTTTGTTAAATAATTAAACAAGTCTTTATTAATCATTTTTGCTTTAACATAAAACGGATTATTTGTAGCTGTTAAAGAAAAGCGGGAGCTTTTCAAGAAATACTATATCATCACGTTCTGAAGCATCACCTTCCGCAAGTACAGCAGAATATGTAATCACTTCACCACCGGCAGTTTCGGCAAGCTGTCCAAGTGCCTTGAAAGATTCTCCGGTGCTTACAACGTCATCTACTATGAGAATTTTCTTTCCGGTAAGTATTGCGGCTTTTTCCTGTGAAAGATACAATGTTTGTATTTTTTCGGTTGTTATTGATTTCACCGATACGGAAAGCGGTTCTGTCATATAAAGTTTTATTGATTTCCGTGCTACAACATAAGGTTTTCCAGACTGTCTGGACATTTCATATGCTATCGGTATGCCCTTTGATTCGGCTGTAAGAATTATATCGAAATCACCGCATTTTTTCAGTAGTTCCTCCGCACAGGCAATTGTCAACTCAACGTCCGAGAACATTATAAAGGCTCCGATAGAAACTTTATCATTCAGCGGACATAATGTAAGTTCACGTTCCAGTCCGGCAATAGTCATTTTATATGTATTCAATGCTATTCCTCCGTTATTCAGTCTTGCCGAGAGAATCAGCACCCCAGCCCATCTTTACGCCACCTAAAACGTGGAAATGAAGATGTTTTACAGTCTGTCCGGCATCTTCACCGCAATTGCTGATAATGCGATAACTTTCGATACCCTCAGCTTGTGCTACTTTTGGTATAGCCTCAAAAATCTTAGCGACATACTCCGAATTATCAGCATTAACGGCATTTGCACAGCATATGTGCTGTTTCGGGATTACAAGGTCATGAACCGGTGCAATAGGTGCAATATCCTTGAATGCAAATACAAAATCATCTTCATAGACTTTTGTGCTTGGAATTTCACCGTTTATTATTTTACAGAATAAACAATCCATAGTTTTTACTCCTTTTCAAATCCGGCACGGGCAGAACGTCCGCACCGGAAAATATTTTACTTTATGAAATTACCGGCAATTACAGAAAATTCATTCATAGCAGTATCAATCTTTGATATATCGCCGATTCCTGCCATAGCACTATCGGATTTTCCGCCACCCTTACCGCCGGTGAGTGCAGATATTTCACGGACTATTTTTCCGGCATTTGCACCCTTAGCGACTGCCTCTTTAGTGCATACACAGTAGAAAGTACCTTTTTCGCCTACTGTTCCGGCAAAAAGTGCTATAACAGCCTCTTCTTTGTCCTTTACGCTGTCGCCGAGTTTGCGGAGTGCGTCAGGTGCAGAGCCGTCCATTCTTGTGGAAATAAGCTTTACGTCGTTCACTTCCTGTGCATTGTCGAAAATTGACAAAACTTTAGCATTAGCAATCTGCTGATTAAGACTTTCAAGTTTTTTGCCGAGTTCCTTATTTTCAGCGAATACAGACGAACATTTTTCAGGAAGTTCAGTTACATTTGCAAGTTTCAGAGCCTTTGCAGACTTTATAATAGTATCCTTATAGCTGTTAAGCAGTTCAAGTACACCCTGACCCGTTACGGCTTCAATACGTCTGACACCGGCGGCTACGGAACTTTCAGAAACTATCTTGAATGCACCTATTTCATTTGCATTTGATACATGAGTACCGCCACAAAATTCTACAGAATCATCAGCAGTTACAACCCTTACGACATCACCGTATTTTTCACCGAAAAGTGCCATCGCACCGATTTTTTTAGCTTCTTCTATAGGCATTTCACGTGTAACTACATCAACAGCATTGATAATATAATCATTTACAAGTTCTTCAACCTTTGAAATTTCCTCATCGGTCATTGCACTGAAATGATTGAAGTCAAAACGGCAAGCCTTGTCATTAACAAGCTGTCCTGCCTGATGTACGTGTTCACCGAGAACTTTCTGTAAAGATTTTTGGAGCAGATGTGCAGATGTATGATTAGCCATAGTTGCTCTTCTCTTGCGGACGTTAATATATGCCTCTACAGTCTCACCCTTTGAAAGACTTCCGCTTTCCACGCAAGCAACGTGTAAAAAATGTCCCTCTGATTTTATTGTATCGTTTACACAAGCCATACTGTCCGTGCTGTAGTTCAGAATTGAACCGCTGTCACCAGACTGTCCGCCACTTTCAGCATAGAATGGTGTTTTGTCAAGGACGATTACAACATTATCACCCTCAACGGCTGTTTCAATTTCCTGACCGTCCTTGTAAATGGCGAGTATTTTTGCATCTTTTTCATTGAAATTAGTATATCCGGTGAATACAGTAGCCGGAGCATCAACCTTTATACTGTTATCAGCCCATGAAGAACCGGCTTTTGCAAGGTGGTCGGCTTTAGCCTTTGCACGCTGTTCCTTTGCAAGTTCATTGAAACGCTCCGTATCAACAGTAAGTCCTTTTTCTTCACAGATTTCTATTGTAAGGTCAATAGGGAAACCATAAGTATCAGAAAGTTTGAAAGCGTCGTCACCGGAAAGAACTGTTTTATTTTCAGTGGTGAGTTTTTCCGTAAACTGTGCAAGGAGTTCCGAACCCTTGTCAACAGTCTTTGCAAATGCCTCTTCTTCAACACCAATAATTTTCTTTATGTAATCTCTCTTTTCGGCGAGTTCCGGATATGCACCGGCATTTTCATTTATTACAGTATCAGCAACTTCGCAAAGGAACGGCTTTTTAATGCCTAAAAGTCTGCCGTGACGTGCAGCACGTCTTAAAAGTCTCCTGAGAACATAGCCTCTGCCCTCATTGGACGGCATAATACCATCACCCACCATGAAAGTGGTACTTCTTATATGGTCAGTGATTACACGGAGTGAAATGTCTGTTTTAGCGTTTGTCTTGTATTGTACACCCGCAATATCAGAAACGTGTTTCATGATATTCTGAACGGTATCAACTTCAAAGATATTGTCAACAGTTTGCATTACACAGGCAAGCCTTTCAAGACCCATACCAGTATCAATGTTTTTGCTTTTCATTTCGGCATAATTGCCGTTTCCGTCGCTGTCAAACTGACTGAAAACAAGATTCCATATTTCAATAATATTATCCTTATCACCCTCTGCCTCAAAGCCTGCACGGTCAAGTTTTCTGTTTTCACCTACACGGTCAAAATGGATTTCAGAACAAGGACCACAAGGACCTGAACCATGTTCCCAGAAATTATCCTTTTTGCCAAGACGAATTATTCTGTCATGCGGAATACCTATTTTATTTTCCCAGATTTGTTCTGCTTCGTCGTCGCTCTCGAAAATAGTAATCCAAAGTCTGCCGGCTGGTATAGCAAGCGTTTCTGTAAGGAACTCCCATGCCCATGCAATAGCCTCATTCTTAAAATAGTCACCGAATGAGAAGTTACCAAGCATTTCAAAGTATGTGCCATGACGTGCTGTTTTTCCGACACTCTCAATATCGGGAGTTCTTATGCACTTCTGACACGTTGTAACTCTCTTATTAGGCGGTACAGCCTGTCCTAAAAAGTATTTTTTTAGAGGTGCCATGCCGGAATTTATAAGCAAAAGGCTTTTATCGCCTTGCGGTACAAGTGAGGCACTTGCCATTCTTGTATGACTTTTTCCCTCAAAAAATGAAAGATATTTTTCACGAAGGTCATTAAGACCAGTCCATTCCATAGATTTTCTCTCCTTTAGTAGTTGTAGCATTAACAAATATATTATAATATTATTTTCGCTGAATGTCAATGATTTTGAAATATTTTCCGGAATTTTTAAAAAAGCTCTTGACAAATTGAAATTTTTATGATATCATATTAATATCAAATCACGAAAGGAAAATTTATCATGAAAGAAAAAATTTTAGCAAAAAAACCAAACGGAGCAGGTATGCTTATACTGTGGATTTTTATTTATCTGCTTGCCATTGTACTTCTTATAATCGGTATAGTGACCACTCCACTGCTGGTACTTTTAGCAAGTTTCTGGCTTGTTTTAGGATGGATTCCATTTCTTGGACTTAAAATTCTTCAGCCACAGGAAGCACTTGTGCTTACTCTTTTCGGTAAGTATCACGGCACTTTAAAGGGTGACGGTTTTTTCTGGGTTAACCCATTTTGTGTTGCCGTAAATCCCGCCGCTAAAACCAAACTCCGCCAAAGCGACGACGTGAGCAAAGATTCTATTTCTTCTATTATTTCTACAAGCGGACAAACTGAATTTGCAAGCAAGAAAATTTCCCTCAAAATTATGACCTTAAACAACAACCGTCAAAAAATAAATGACTGTCTTGGAAATCCTGTTGAAATTGGCATAGCTGTCACATGGAAAGTCAACAATACCGCAAAGGCTGTATTTGATGTTGATAACTATAAGGAATATCTCTCACTCCAGTGCGATACAGCTTTAAGAAACATTGTCCGCCTATACCCATATGATGTAGCACAGAACGTCGATACTACCGGCGACGGTATAGCCGATGAGGGAAGTTTAAGAGGTTCAAGCGAAATAGTTGCACAAAGAATACGTGATGAAATTCAGCAGAAAGTTGAAAATGCCGGTCTTGAAATCGTCGAGGCACGTATTACATATCTTGCATATGCTCCGGAAATAGCCGCCGTTATGCTCCAAAGACAACAGGCATCTGCTATTATTGATGCAAGAAAAATGATTGTTGATGGTGCTGTCGGAATGGTGGAAATGGCTCTTGAACGTCTTGGCGAAAGCGGTATGGTGGAACTTGACGAAGAACGCAAAGCCTCTATGGTATCAAATTTGCTTGTTGTACTTTGCGGTAATCACGACGCACAGCCTGTTGTAAATTCGGGAAGTCTGTACTGATATGGCACAGAAAAAACAAATTCCGCTTAGAATATCCGAAAAGCTGTACAAGGATATTTATAAATGGGCGGAAGATGATTTCCGCTCAGTGAACGGACAAATAGAATACCTGCTCACTGAGTGCGTCAAACAGCGTAAGAAAAATGGTAAATATGTTTCAGATGAAATAGATGCTCCACCAGATTTCGATATTGAAAATTTTGATAAATAATCATTTTTCCCCTGATATATTCAGGGGAATTTTTTTATTTTTCCTGTGAAATTCTGTCGGCTATTTCACGGAAAACAGGTGCAGAAACGTCATTACCATAACCGCCGTCCTCCACCAGTACAGTAATCGCATACTGTGGCTTGTCTGCCGGAAAAAATCCCGTTATCCATGCGTGACAAAGTTCCTCCCCCTTTTTATCGGTACGTCCTGTCTGTGCCGTAGAGGTCTTTGCTCCTACTGTTGTATAACTCGTTCTTGCATTTGAGTTTTCGTTGTCCTCGACTGCTGAAATCATCATTTCTTTTAACTTATTTGCCGTATTTCTTTCAAGTACTTCAGAATGTTGTGGATTTTTTTCATTCATCAAGTCTTCACCGTCAAGTGTCATCCCCTTTACAATACGTAATACCGGCATTTTTCCGTGATTTGCTATAGCACAAGTCAACTGTGTTATCTGTAAGGGCGTTGCGGAAAGTTTTCCCTGTCCGAAAGAAAAATTAGCAAGTTCTGCCGGTATCATTAGTTCCTGTACAGTGGGCAAAACTCCGCCTGATGCCGTCATTCCGGAACACAAATGTATTTCCCGTCCGAAACCTAAATTAAATGCAAGTTCACGGAATTTTTTTACATTAAGCATACGGCTTAAATTTATAAAATACGTATTGCACGAATTTGTTATAGCGTCGGAAAGAGTCTGCATACCGTGTCCGTCCACCTTATGACAGTTGAAAATTTTTCCCTCAACATCTTCCTGTCCTGTGCAGTTATAAACATATCCGCCGAATTTATTGTCAATAGCTTGTGCCGATGTTACCAGCTTGAAAACTGACCCCACGCTATAAGAATACAAGGCACGGTTTATCAGCGGACTTCTTTCGTCGGAAAGTGCCTTTTCCATGTCATCAACGGAATAATCCGGAAAACTCGCCATAGCAAGAATTTCACCGGTTTTGACGTCCGCCACTACTATAGCACCCTTGTCAATATTTTTTCCTGCGTCCTCGCATATTTTCTGAATATCAAGGTCTATTGTAGTGACAGCACCACTTTTTTCGGCTGTACTCCTGATAATTTTCTTGCCATCTCCTATAAGTATCTGACCTGAACCGTCGGTAGTATACGTAACACTGTTTTCACCATAATCATTCCGAAGAACTTTATTATATGCATACTCAATTCCGGCTACCCCCTCACCTTGTGAGAGATAACCCACAACGTGCTGTGCCGGTTGATTTTCGGAATATCTTTCAGGAATTTCAAAAACCGTGAGACCATCCGACTCCGGAGTATCAGGCTTGCACTCAAATGTAAATGCTAAACCCTCATCGAATTTTTCAAGAAAATCATCTTTATTAACGGCAAATTCAGCGGTTGAATTTCTGTCAAGAAACGTCGGCACAGCAACGGCAATATGTTTTTTTTCAGCATTGACTATAGGCTTTAAATTCCTGTCGTAAATAGTTCCCTCACTGTTTCCGGCTACAACAGTAAACTGCGCATTTGTACGTGCCGTTTGGACGTGTTCACGCTTCATGGCTATGCGGTAATAATTGAAACAAAGTCCGGTAAATATAATGAAAAAAACTCCGGCAAGAATAATAATCCTTATTTCAGCTTTTCGACGCATAAAAAAATCACCTCTGTATCATTATTGACAAGAGATGATTTTTTAATCATTTTTTGGATTTGGTGTGTTAATTTTTTGCGTTTGGCGTGTTAAATTATTCAAGTATCACTGTAAATGGTCCATCGTTAAGAAGTTCCACTTTCATATCCGCACCAAAAATGCCCGTCTCAACTTGTTGTCCCCTGCTCCGACAGTATTCGGTGAAATATTCAAAAAGACTATTGGCAAAATCCGGTGTACCCGCCTGAATGAAATTAGGTCTGTTGCCTTTTCTGCAATCTGCATAAAGCGTGAACTGTGGTACTATCAGCAGTGAGCCTCCCACGTCTTTGAGTGAAAGATTTATTTTTCCGTTTTCATCGGAAAAAATTCTTAAATTAATAATCTTGTCGGCAAGTCTCCGGCAGTCGTCTTCTGTATCGTCTTTTCCCACTCCGAAAAGTACAAGATAACCTGTATTAATTTTTCCGGTTATATTTCCGTCAACCGTAACGCTTGCTTTTGTAACTCTTTGTAAAACTATCCTCATAAATTCCCTACTTTCTTACAATATCAGCATCAAACGGTATAAGCCTTATAACGTCCTTGCCCCTTGAATCAATAATACTGTACATAGCCTTAGGAAGATTTATAGTCACAGTTTCATTTGAATTATTGAAAAAGAAAATATAATCATTAATTCCGTTTGTACGGGTGACGACCTCAACGCCCTTAGGCAAGCCTTTAAGACGTGGTATACCAGCCTGTACCATTAAATTACCTGCGAAACTTTCATAGAAATCCATATCGCATACAGTGCCGACATAATAGGCAATGCCCTTACAGTATCTGTTCATGGTGACAGCCGGACAGCATTTATAGAAACTCTCTCCATACTCCGCATAGGTCTTAGCAGTAGTAAGGTGAAGAACGTCGCACCACTCACGGCACTTGAATTTATTTCCGGCAAAATCCTTTATATTCTGATTTACAATATTTCCGATAGGGTCATATTCGGTTATTTCCGCACCGATAAGCTGTTTATAGACAGTCGGGAGAGTTTCCATTATGCAGTTATTGTTATTATCCTTAACACCGCTCCGGCAAGTCATAACAAGTGTACCACCGTTTATGACAAACCGGTATATATTTTCCGTAACTGCTTTATCATTCACGAAAATCGCCGGTGCTACAACTATTTTATAGCCGGACAAATCAGAAGCCGCTGATACAACATCTATATTTGCACCGTAACGTGCAAATGCTGAATGGAAATTTTCAAGCTGTTCAAGATAATCAAAATTATCTGTCTGTGGTTGTATTTTGAGGGCATTGAAACAGTCCGGTGAATAGAGTATTGCAATTTCTGAAACCATTTTTGCAGATTTGAAAACATCAAGTTTTGTGGCGGTTTTGCATAATTCCGAAAACTCAAAATAACGTCTTGACTGTACGTTGCTATTATCAAGTATTCCATGCAGAAACATTTCAGAACCTTTTAGGGCTGTACGCCACCTATAGTGAATTACCGTATCAGCACCATGTGCAAATGCCTGCAACGAATATCCCATAAGCATTCCAGGGAGCAAAGCCGGTGACATTGTTGTCCAGCCACCTATAACACCGCTTATCTGTTCGGTAATCCAAAAAGTATCTTTTTTTATTCCACGCATCATATCCAGTCGGAACGCATGGGATTTTACTGTATTATTTTTTTCAGGAACAACAGGCGGAAAATTGTCATATGAAACAAAATCCATATTTTCAAATAATTTATAATAATCTGGTGCGTTTTCACAAAACCATGTATTAGTAGTTATTTCAGCTTTAGGGACTTCACGTTTTATTACATCGGAAATTTCATTTACATATTCAGCGGTACAGTCGGCTGAAAATCTCCTGTACTCCAGACACAATGACGGGTTCTGCCATTCCGTCGGGTAAGCTGTAGGTGGCTGAATTTCCGCAATATCACTGTATGTCAGACTATGTGCCTCTGAACCTAAGGCAATGTTTATATTTTCAAGACTTTCATATTTATCCCATAGCCACGCCCTGAATTTTTCACAGCACACATCACAGGTACACTGATATGCTTCAAGCTCACTGTCAATCTGCCACGCCGTAACGGAATTTTTATGACCATAACGCCTTACAATCTGCTCTGTAAGTCTTTTTGCATATGCCCTGAAAATCGGAGAATTTATACATCTGTGACTTCTCACGCCCGTCTGAACGGGTTTATTATCCGTTCCCACCTGAATGATTTCAGGGTGTGCCTTATAAAGCCATAACGGCGGACAGCCAGTAGGAATACACATCATAATTTCAATGCCGAAATGCTCAAAAGTAGCAACGACATTATCAAGCCATTCAAAATCAAAAATTCCATCTGATGTTTCAATGGAAGACCATGCACCATCACATATACGGACGATTTTAACACCAGTTTTTAACATCTGTTCAGCATCTCTGCTCCATAATGACGATTCCCACTGTTCAGGATAATAATCAACGCCTATTCTCATGATTTTCCCCCTGAATATCATACTCTAAAATATCACAATTATTAATCATCCATACCGCAAAATCTTCAGTTTTTACGTCATTGAAATATGTATTTATTATTCTGCATACACCACCGTGACACACAAGAAGTACATTTTTATCATTATAATTTTTAATTATATCATCAAGTGCAGAATATATCCGGTGTGCAAGCTGTAAAACTGACTCTCCTGTTTTTCCCATACGTGTAGCGAAATTTATCTTATTCTCTTCAAAGCCCTCTGAAAATCTTGAGTGCGTTTCATAGTTTCCGTAATTCCACTCTCTTAAGCGTGGTTCAGTTATAATTTCAAGCCCCGTTCTTTCAGCGACAATTTGTGCTGTTTTCTGAGCCCTTTTCATCGGGGAAACTATCATTATATCAGCATCAAGACCGGCTACACGCTCTGCCAGCCCATGTGCCTGTTGTATGCCGATTTCATTGAGTTCCATGTCTGTAGTACCTAAAATTCTGTCCTGTTTGTTAAAATCCGTCTGTCCATGTCGTGTAACATATAATTTCAAAATAATCACTCCATAATATATTTTTTAATTTCATCTCTTGCGGTATCAAGCATTAATTCACTTGGATTTTCACCGCCCATAATTCTTGCAATTTCAGAAACTCTGCCGTCAAAATCAAGCTGTGTAACGTTTGTTTCAGTACGTTCACCGACTGTCTGTTTTTCAATCATAAGATGATTATCAGCCATAACCGCTATCTGTGAAAGATGTGTAACGCATATAACCTGATGTGTTTTGCCGATTTCACGCAGTTTTATGCCTATTTTCTGTGCAGCCTTACCGCTTACGCCGGTATCTATTTCATCAAAAATCATAGTCGGTATTTCATCTTTTCCGGCTATAACGCTTTTCAAGGCAAGCATTATTCTTGAAAGTTCACCGCCTGATGCTATTTTTGAAATCGGTTTAGGTGCTTCACCTTTGTTTGCTGAAATAAGAAATTCCACGCTGTCCATGCCGTTTACTGTAAGTTTTCCTTTTTCGTGGCGGACATTTATTAAAACGTCCGGCATATTAAGGAATTTCAGTTCACTTGTTACTCTTTCAGAAAATTTTTTGCCAAGTTCCTCACGGTAATCGAAAAGTTCTTTAGCTCTTTCGGTCACGGTATGCAAAAGATTCTCTTTTTTCTGATTAAGTTCAGCTATTTCAGTGGCAGAACTCTCAAATTTTGTTATTTCCATACAAGCATTATTGTAAATTTCAATAAGCCCGTTGCAGTCCGTGGCATATTTTCTTTTCAGCTTGTTTATGGTATTAAGGCGTGTGCCAAGATATTCAAGACGTTGCCCGTCAAGTTCTATCTTGTCCGCAAGGTTTTCAAGTTCCGACGAAATATCAGCAAGTTCAATTTCAACCGCCGAAAGTCTCTCATAAAGCATATTGAGTTCATCATTATTTGCGGTATATCGTGAGATTTCAAATTCAGCAGATGAAATCATGTCATTTGCAGTGTCGTCTCCGGTGATAGCCTGTACAGCCTGTTTTATTGCAATAATCATTTTTTCAGCATTTTTAGCTGTTTCATACTCTTTTTCAAGTGTTTCGTCCTCATTTTCGGATAATTCCAGTTCACCTATATCCTCAATTATTGCATTTAAATAAACTGTTCGTTCAGTTCGGGACTGTTCAGATTTTTTAAGTTCATTTAGTTTTTTAGCTGTCTGCTGGAGTTCGCGGAAAGTTTCCCTGTAATTTTCAAGAAAAGTATTATCTGCTCCGAAATCGTCAAGGACGTGTAAATGTTTTTCGCTGTCCATGAGTACCTGATTATCGTGCTGACCGTGAATATTTATCAGCATAGAGCCGATTTCTTTCAGCAGTGATGCCGATGCTGTTCGCTGATTTATACGGGCTATACTTCTTCCGTCCGCACTTATTTCACGTGTAACTGTTATTTCGTCATTTTCGTGGGCTATTCCGAGTTCGTCAAGACATTCAATGACATTATTTCCCAGTTCCGTAAAAAGTGCCGTTATTATGGCTTTGTCACAGCCTGTCCGGACAATATCCTTACTGCTCCGGTGTCCTAAAACAGCATTTATGCCGTTTATGAGAATTGATTTTCCTGCTCCGGTTTCACCCGTGAAAATGTTCAGTTTTTCAGTAAGCGGTATTACAGCCTCTTTTATTACCGCAAGATTTTTTATATAAATTTCCCTTAGCATATTTTATGCTGTTACCTCCCACAAAAAAGTTCGTTTTTGAATTTTCTGGAAAGTTTTTTAGCGTCCGCCTCACTCCTCACCAGTATAAAAATTGTATCATCGCCGGCAATAGTTCCCACAACTCCCTCATGATTGACAGAATCAATAGCGGCACACGTTCCCTGTGCCATACCTGCACGGCATTTGAGTACAATTGTATTCATTGCATAGTCAACCGAAATAACCGCCTCTGCAAAAAAATTTTTTTCCTCTACAGCAGATGCCGGAAGTGTGTATCTGTAATTTCCGTCCGCATCACGCTGTTTCACAAGTGAAAGTTGCTGTATATCCCTTGAAAGTGTAGCCTGTGTAGTTTTTATGCCTTTTTCGGTAAGGAGTTCTATTAACACTTCTTGTGTGGAAACAGGCTGTTCATTGATTATTTCAAGTATCAGTTCGTGTCTTTGATTTTTCATAAACGCTCCTATTTTATGGGCTTGCATAATTTCCGGCAAAGCGACTCATGAAAAGAATTTCCTATAAGATTTATAAACCGGATATTATTTTTTCCGCGTGATATTTCTATTGACTGGTCTTTTTCAAGCTGTATATGGCGTTCTCCGTCAATGCTTATAACCATATATTCACCATCACGGGTACGGCTTGTGAGAGCAAGTTTCCGGCATGACGAAAAAAGTGTAGTTCTTGAAAAAAGCGAATGTGGACAAATCTGTGTCATTTCAATACATTCAAGGTCTGGTTCAATTACAGGACCACCGGCGGAAAGTGCATATGCCGTTGAGCCTGATGGCGTACTGAAAAGTACCCCGTCCGCACGGTATCTGCCGACAAGATAACTGTCTGAATAAACCTCAAAATCACATATCCGGAAACTTCCGGAACGTGCCGATATTTCATTAAGTGCGGTATACGTGACCTGTTTTCCGTTTTCAGTGCAGATTACATCAAGGGTCATTCTTTCAGAAATTTCATAATCACCTGTTTTCAGAAGTTTAAGACTTTCAAGCTGGTCAGCCTCCAGACCTGCCATAAAGCCGAGTGTACCGGTATTTATGCCAAGAAGTTTAGTATCTGTACCCATAAGCAGTTTTGAGCATCTTAAAATAGTACCATCACCGCCTATGGCAATGACAAAATCAGCATTTCTTACAGATTTTTTTATATCCTCAAATTTCACAAACGGCTTGTCGGAAAAATCTCCCTTGAATTTTTCACTTACATATACTTCAATGCCGTATTGATTCAGCACATCACAAGTTTCCCTTGCACATTTAAGGGCGTTTTTTTTCTGAAAATTAGGGTATAATGCAACTATCATAAAACTACTCCTTTAAATTACTGAATGAAATTTCAACAAGATGTCTGAAATTATGTATAACAGGTGTGCCGGAATTTTTCCGGATATGTGCAAGATATTCAATATTTCCGCTTCCACCCTTTACCGGAGAAAATGTATAGTCAAGAGCCGTAAGACCGTTGCCATATACAGCCATATCAATTTCCGAAAGGACACGTTCATGGACTTTTTTATCACGAACAATGCCGTGTTTCCCGATAAATTTTCTTCCAGCCTCAAACTGTGGCTTTATAAGTAAAACGGCATCTGCACCGTTTTTAAGCAGTCTGCTGATTTCAGGAAGAATAATTTTCAGCGAAATGAAAGAAACGTCCGTTGAAATAAAATCAATATCACAACCGAACATATCCAGAGTTACTTTGCGTATGTCTGTATTTTCCATATTTATGACTCTGCTATCCGCACGGAGAGACGGTGCAAGTTGTCCATGACCCACATCTACAGCAAAGACCTTTTCAGCACCGTTTTTCAGCATGAAATCAGTGAAACCACCGGTTGACGCACCTATATCAAGACAGATTTTTCCGGTGAAATTAAGTCCGAAAGTTTCCGTTGCCTTTTCAATTTTCAATGCTCCCCGTCCTACATAGATTTCTTTTTCAGACGATTCTATAATATCCTCTGTTCCTACCTCACAGGAGGCTTTTTTCACGGACTTGCCGTTAACGGCAATACAGCCGGATTTTATCATTTCTTTGGCACGTTCACGACTTCGGGCTATTCCCCGTGAGACAATTTCCGTATCAAGTCTCGCCATTGGTCATGCACCTCTTTCGGACGTATTCCGCCATTTTTTCGCCCGTAAAACCAAGTTTTTCAAGACTTGACTGCACTGATGCCTGACGGACATAATTTTCAACAGTCACTCTGCTGTAATCACCGGAATAACCCGACTCAACAAGTTTACAGCCCATTTTTTCTGATATACAGCCATTTCCCATTGACTCTTCAAAGAAAATAATATGCTTATAGTTGTTTATTTCTTTAACAATATCACGGTCAAGCGGATATATTTTCGTTAGTTTAAGAATATCACAGTTTATGCCGTCACCGCCGAGAATACTTTGTGCTTTGTAAGCCTCATTGTAAAGCCTTCCATAAGTTATAATAAGCGTATCGCTTTTGTCATTCTGCATGAAAAGATATTCTGTATTGAGATAATCGCGGTTGAAACAGACTTCTTCTGTACCACGTGGATATCTTATAGCAGTAAGATGTTTGTTAGTATAAATAGCTTTTTTCATGCATAGTCTTAATTCTTCATAGCATGACGGCGAATATATTACAGTTTCAGGAATACTTGTCAACATAGGTACATCAAAAAGTCCCTGATGTGTTTCACCGTCCTCACCGACAACTCCGGCACGGTCTATGCAGAGAATTATATGCAGTCTGCCTATGGAAATATCATGTATAAGCTGGTCATATGAACGCTGTAAAAAACTGGAATATACCGCAAAAACTGGTATTTGTCCCATTTTTGCAAGTCCACCGCAAAAAGTAACGGCGTGTTGTTCTGCAATGCCCACATCATAGAAACGTTTAGGAAAACGCTTACTAAAAAACTGCAAACCTGTACCATATTTCATGGCAGCCGTGACCGCACATATGCGGTCGTCTTTTTCGGCAAGCCTTACAAGTTCCTTGCCGAAAACTGTAGAATAACATTTATCTGCTGAAACTTCCGGATTACCCGTTTCAATATCAAATTTAGAAATTCCATGATATTCCCCAGGGTTATTTTCAGCTGGCGGATAGCCCTTGCCCTTTTTGGTTTTCACGTGTATAACAACGGGTTTATGATAACATTTAGCTTTTTTCATAATTTTTTCAAGGTCTGGAAGACTATGACCATCAACAAGCCCTAAATAAGTGAAACCCATATTTTCAAACAATGAGCTTTGGTCAAGAATTTTATATTTTACGGCATCTTTAGTAGTTTTTATGCCCTTTGCCATAGGCTTTCCAAGAACCGGAATTGAATTAAGAGTTTCCTTTACATTTTTCTTTGTTGATATATACTGTTCAGAATTGCTTAATGTAGTCAAGTGTTTTGCCAAAGCACCCACATTCCGTGAAATCGACATATCATTATCATTCAGAATAACAATCATATTGCTTTTGCGTTCCTTACCGGCATTATTCATAGCCTCATAGAACATACCACCAGTCATTGCACCGTCTCCGATAACCGCTATGGTGTAATTGTCTTGCCCCTGAAGTTTCATAGCCTCAGCAATTCCACACGCCACAGAAACAGACGTACTACTATGACCGCTTATGAAAATATCATGCGCAGATTCTTCCGGCTTAGGAAAACCCGAAATTCCGCCCTCTTTGCGTATTGTTGAAAACTTATCAGCACGTCCAGTAAGAATTTTATGCACATATGTCTGATGTCCTACGTCCCATATAATTTTGTCTTCCGGTGAGTTGAAATTCCGGTGAATAGCCATAGTCAGTTCAACAACGCCTAAATTTGATGCAAGGTGACCACCGTTATTTGATATAGTTGAAATAAGCATATCACGGATTTGTTCACATAAATTTTCACACTGTTTTACAGACAGCTTTTTCAGGTCTTCGGGCAGATTGAGTTTAGACAGATTAATATCTGTATTTGGTTTTTCGTATTCATTCATTTTATATAATGCGGAAAAAATTTCCGCCTGCTCCTTTTTTTTAATTTTTTCTTTGCAAAAGCCTTTCTGTCAATTCAGCAAGAAAACTGTTGTTTCCGGTTTTTTCAAGACATTCAAGTGCTTCTGCCGTGATTTTATCAGCTATTTCCTGTGCCTTTTCCACGCCATAAAGCGTAACAAAAGTAGTCTTGTTTTCTTCCTTGTCGCTTCCGGCTGGCTTGCCGATTTCTTCAGTACTTGCAGTAACGTCAAGAATATCATCAATAATCTGAAAAGCAAGACCCAGTTTATAGCCGTATTCTGCCGAAAGATTAATTATTTCCTCGTCCGCACCGGCACATATACAGCCCATAACACACGATACAGCTATAAGCTGTCCGGTTTTGTTTCGGTACATATTGCGGAGGTTTTCCTTGTCAACATCGTTCCGCTGTTCGTTTTCCATATCAATAACCTGTCCGCCTATCATGCCGGATTTTCCGGTAGCCTTTGCAAGTGCTGAAATTATTTTGATTTTCTGTTCCGGTGAAAGTTCCGTATCGTCGGCGATAATCTCAAACGGCAGAACTGAAAGTGCATCTCCGGCAAGAATAGCCATAGCCTCCCCGAAAGCCTTATGACATGAGGGTTTGCCACGTCTTAAATCGTCATCGTCCATAGCCGGCAAATCGTCATGTATTAGTGAAAACGTATGTATCATTTCGATAGCACACGCCGGAGCTTTTGCCTTTTTGTAATCTGCACCCATTGCCTCACAGAACGCCATAACAAGTACCGGACGGATACGCTTTCCGCCAGCACTTAAAGAATAATTCATAGCCTCTATGAGATTTTTCTGTGGTTCAGTTTCAGCCGTCAGGAAATTATATTCTTTAAGGCTTTTTTCTGCATAATCCACATATTCCGTTAATTTTTCATTGAATTTATTCATTTTTTATTCTCCATAATTTTTTAAATAACCATATATCGCTACACCTGTGGCATTGTCGCATGAAAATTCCGGTTCTGCAAAATCAGCTTTTCCGAAACGGGAAATAATTTTCTGTCTGATAATTTTATCCGACATCACACCACCGGCAAAAACAAGCGGAATATCACCATGAATTTTTATAGCCTCACGGGTCATGGAAATAACATTTTCCGTCACGGCATCAAGGCAATATTTTGCGGTATTTTCAGGTGTTTCACCATCATCAAGCATTTTTCTGCATTTATTTTCCAGTCCGGAAAGACAGCAGTCATTACCTTTCAGGATAGCTTTTACTTTATAGTTTCTGTCTGAATTATAGGCGAGTTTTTCAAGTTCTATACCACATGGAAATTTTAATCCTAACATAAGTCCCACACGGTCAATAAGCTGTCCGGCTTTAAGGTCAAGTGAAGTTCCAATCTGTGTTATTCTGATAATATCAGATTTATCAGGCTCACATAAAAGACAGTCCGTTGTGCCACCACTTACGTGAAAAGCTATGAATTTTTCGTGAATGAGTGACAGCCTGTCCGCCGAATACAAAGCAGACAGGATATGTCCCGTTTGATGAGACGTGCGGTAAAACGGAATTTTATTCATTGCCGATACTGAACGCCCCAAACCCTCACCACACAGAAAACACGGCATATATGAACCGTCTATATTACGTGGTCGCACCGATGCCGAAACGGCTTTTAAGTTCTCAACAGGGTGCATGGAAAAAAGTTCTTCAACCATTTCAGGTAACTGTTTTGTATGATGAAAAACCGCATCACTTTGCCTTAAACCTGCCTCACCGCTTTTCACGGGGAGTAATTTTTTTGTCTGATAAATTCTGTTTGTGTCGCTGTCATAAACTGCCACAGATGTGGTATAGTTGCTTGTATCAATTCCGAAGAAATCAGCCATTTTTTTCGTCCTCTGACTTGCGGTCACGGGCAAAAGCTCCTAAAACTCCGTTTATGAAAGATATATCTTCCGGATATGTGTACATTTCAGCAAGATTTACCGCCTCGCTGATAGCAATATTAACAGGGACTTTTTCGTCATAGAGAGCTTCAAAAACAGCAATTTTAAGTATTGCAAGATTAACTTTTGAAATCCTTGAAATACTTCTTGACTTGCTGTAACCGGAAATAATTCCCTCAATTTCCTGTGTGTGTTCCATAGTTCCGCCGACAATTTTTCTTACATCGTCATTGACAGTTATTTCCTCCACTTCGTCGGCAATATCATAAAGTTCATTAATATCATCATCTCTTAAAAGCTGTTCAAAAACCAGCTTGAAAGCGTTTTCCCTTGTTTCACGTCTTGACATTTTTTCAATCTCCTTTTAATCAAATACTGCACCGCTTATTGTAACATTCACCTGTGCCACCGAAATACCAGTCATTTTCTGAACATTTTCTTTAACAGCCGTCTGTACTTCCCGTGCCACCCGAATGGCTTTTACACCGCCCTTGATTTTGATTTTTATATCAATTCCGGCTACATCGCCAATCATGCTTACTTTTATGGGTGCATTGTTTTTTATTTTGCTGAATGTGTTTATCTCACCAGCAAGACCTGCCACGCCTTTCACGTCAAGGGTGGCAAGTCTTGAAACAGTGATTATCACATCATCGGATATTCTTAATCGGCTTTTTACAACGTTCATTTTCAACCTCCGTATCTGTTATAATATTTAGTTTATGGTTTCTGAAAACCCTTACTATATATTATACCAAAAAATTTCAGTTTGTACAACTACTTTACTTCAAAAATTCTGATATTTTCTGCTGAGACTTCTGTTTCGTCAAGAATAATCTCCTTTATAGACGCTGCCTGTGCCTTATCAAGCCCCTCTGTCTTGACAACAACCTTAGCGGTTGAGCCGTCAAGATATGCAACACAGTCCTCAAAACCCTGTGCTTTTATGAGAGATTCAATAGTACCCTCCGATTCAATGAGTTTTGAAACTTCAACGGCATCAAGGGCATTCATGACCATTTCTTCTTCCGTTATGTCTCCACCGCCTATTATTGACTGTAATGTTTGTACGGCTGTATCACGATTATTCATTTTGTCAAGTCTTGCCTGTGCGAAATAGTCTGAACCGGAAGCGTTTACTGATTCTGTTTCAGCATTGACAAATTCCGTTTCGCCGTAACTTACAGTATCATTTTCAGCGGTAACTATTTTTGTGTCGGGTTCATCTGAAATTTTCGGTGCGGCTGTATAGTTTATGTACACTGCAATAGCAAGCATAAGGGTAAGGCACGTCATAATAATTTGTTTCTTTCCGATAATTAATGATGGTTTTTTCATAAAAAATACTCCTTTAACGTTTTAGTTTAGTAACATATATCTGTCCGGTAGGAATGCCGAGTGCGGCTGAAGTCGCTTTATAAATCTGCTCCTGAACCGCCGGACTTTCAAATCCGGAACAGGCTACTACAGCACTGGCTATGGCTGGTGTCTGAACCGTTTCGACAAGTGCCGACTTTTCACTGCCGTTTCCGATAATCACATATTTTTTTTCCTCCTCCGCCGTATTTTCGGACTTATTCCGTCTGCCCTCCGTGGCGTAAACATATCGCTGGTCAGTAGCCACCATGATATAAACTTTCACATCGCCTGCCCCGTCAATATTGCTTAAAAACTCCTCAAGTCGCTTTTCCGTTTCAATGCGGAACTGCTCCGTGCCTGAACTATCAGATAAAGAAATATTTTCCGGAGTTTCAGCATTTTTATTGTCGGGTACAATGGCAGACAGCATTATGAAAATCAGACCGGCTATTCCAAGAAACATGACGACAGCAAGGAGTTTTTTATCCTTTGGCATATCCCTGAACTTTTCAGCCCATTCCATTGACTACCTCCGTATCACTGCCGATAATATTTCTTACAATTTCAACCGCCGACCTGAAATCGTCCGCACTGATTATGACCTTACTAATAAATATGCTGTTATCATCTGAAATATTAACTTCTGCACGAATTTCTGTGCAGTTTATTCCTGCGGACGTAATCTGTTCATATAGTACAGATGAAATATTTTCGGCGGTCTGATAACATATTTCATCATTGTAAATTTCCTGTGAATTTGTATATTCCGGCTGGCTGTATGCCGGAAAATCCGGCATTTCAAAAGCTATACCGCCTTTCGTGAAAGATGCCACAAGAACCGTCACTACAGTGAGATTTAATAAAAATTTCATCTGTGTTTTCAGGCGTGTACCCGATACCATATTTTCAATCATGCACACTCCAGCCGAAACGATACACACCGCCATTACTGCATTTTTTAAGTCCTCCATAATATTACCTCCTAAACAAGACATTTCATAAGTATTCCGGTGCAAAGAACGAAAATTACCGAATAACAGACAAGAACGCTTTGTGCGACTGCAAGTCCGCTGTCAATACCTTTCATGAGTTTTACAAGTGGTTGAGTTGAAAAAAGTTCAGCGGTGGCTGTACCCACCCACATGACCACGCGGAAAATAAGAATTTCAAGAACCGGTGGAAGCATTATTATCACCATAGCAAGCACTCCCACCGTGCCGACAGTCCCATGAATGACATCAAAACTACTTTTTACAGTCGCATAAGCGTCCGAGACCGCACCGCCCACCACGGGAACAGTCCCAGAAATAAGAAAACGTGCGGTTTTGCTTGCCACACCGTCGGCTTTTCCGCCGAGAGTACATTTCATTGAAACAAAACCCGTGAAAAGAGTCATTGTAATTGTCATGCCCCACGTAATTATTTTTTTCAGCAGACTGATTATACTTTCAAGTGAAATACTGGGAAAAACGCTCCCTGAAACTGCAAGAACAGTACAAACACTCACTATCGGAATAAGAAAATTTTCTGAAAGCCTAACTATCAGTTCCGATGCACCGAGTATCAGAATATTATAAATTCCGGCTGTGGTGATACCGCCTGCCATGACCGTTATTCCGGCAAAAACCGGTACAAATACAAGAATGAAACTCCCTCCGCGGTTTATTGTTGAAAGTACCGAACCATAAACCGTGAAAAGCTGTGGCATGATGACCGTGACAGCCGTTATCACACAAATCATGTTGTAAAGTCCGGCGGAAGTACCTGAAAATACACTTTCACCGGCACTTTTCATCACTGCCGTAAAAAGAATTACTATTATAAGTGTTTTCAAGACTTTCAGCGGTGCAGAAAGTCGCGTGACAACGGAATTTTTGGCTATATTCAGCAGTTCACCGAAAGAAAGACCCCTTATATCATCATAACTGTAGCCTATGTCATAATCCGATATTATATCATCAATCTGCCGACTTATCTCCGATTCGCTGCCATCATATTCCGCAGAACTGTTCAGCGGACAAACAGTAAAAGTTAAAATTATCAACCATATAAATATAATAAATATTTTTTTCATACTTGTCCCATAATTTCGTTAATTTTTTCAATCAAAGCTTTCAGTATCGGCATACTCATAAATGTAACCGCACCTCGTCCCCACATTTCAGCCACCGATGCAATGGCATTTTCACCGCTGTCACGGCATATTTCACAGGTTATCTGCGTTATGAAACATATCGCTGCTGCCTTGAAAATCAGCGAAATATAACTGTCTGATATTCCGGCTTGTGAAAAAATATCACTAACTTCTGAAATCAACGGTTCAACAAAAATCATAAGCCCGACCATCACTCCGGCACACGTTGCAAGAGAAATCATCATGGACTGTTCATTGCAGTACTGTCTCAGCAGAACCGCTAAAATTGCCGAACATACGCAAAAAACCGCCACCGAAAAACAGTTTTCTACCATAGCCCGAACACCATTTTTACTTTCTCAAACAGGTCACCTATTTCATCAACTATAACAACAAGAACAACTATCAAACCGGCAAGCGTGGTCATCATGGCTTGTTCCTCCCGTTCAGCACGTTTAAGAACAAGATTAAGTACAGCAACAATAATACCCGTTCCTGCTATTTTGAAAATCAAATCAATATCCATAATCTATATCCTTTCATGCTATATAATAATTATTCCAATCATTATACCAAAAAGCATTCCGATACTTCTGTAAAGTTTTCCTTTTTGTAAATAAATTTCAGAATGTTTTTTTTCTAAAATTACTGCATTTTCTGTAAGTGCTTCCATTGAAACAAGCTGACCTTCAATATCACTTTGACCAAGAATTGTTCCGAAATCACACAAAAGACTTCTCGCATCATCAGGAAGATTTTTCTGTGATTTTACGGCATTTATCCATATTTCCCTGAAATTTTCCTCTGGATTATATTTTTCGGGAATCGCCTGTAAAAAAGTAAATCGCCTAAACTGATTGTTTTTTTTCAGTTCCACACTGATTGAATAGACATCATCAGCACGGCAACGAATAATAACGGCAGTATTCATCAACATTTCGTGAATATTACGGCAAAAATCAAGATTTGATTTGAGATGTTCAGAAAAAGAAATCCCTGCTATTCCGCCAGCAACCGAAAACATCACCGCCGACATTATCCTGAAAAACATCGTCCTATCCTCCTGATTTCCCTGATTTTTCCCATACCCTCTAAAAAAACTGCATATTCAAAAACACCATTTTCAAGCAGTGGTCTTATTGCGTAACGTCTGATAAGATTTTCATAATTTTCAGCGTGAACAGTTGCCGTAAATCTCACTCCGCACCCGAAAGCCCTTAAAATAGCCTCTGAGTCTTCAGATGTGGAAATTTCATCACAAAAAATCATATCAGGTGAAAGAGTACGCACCGCTGAAATAATTCCGTCGGCACGTCTGCACCCCACAAGTACGTCCGTTAATACACCCACATCATTTTCCGGAATACCACCCGAAACGGAAGAAATTTCATTGCGTTCATCAATAAGCGAAACCTTGAAATTATTCCCGCATATCC
>CAMWQI010000021.1 GCA_947176345.1 uncultured Ruminococcus sp. | reverse complement strand
GAACTGCTTATATCAAAGGTTACATTTTCAAGACCGGCAAGGCATTCCTCAGCCTCCGACCAGCGTTCATAACCACCAAGATGTGCCGCCTGAATTTTAAGTTTCGGAAAATTTCTGTGAATATTGGCTATTCTGTGCGGTGCGGAATAGTCATAACGCCTGTCACCGCAATGAATCATTAAGGGCATAACACCTTCAATTATTTCATAGATTTTAAATGCCTCCGGTGAATCAGCATCAAATTTCTGAAAATCAGGATGAAGTTTCACGCCGTGAAGACCAAGATTTTTAATCTGATTAATATCATTCTCAATATTTTCAGAATCGGGATGAGTAGTTCCGAGACCATAAAAGCACAAATTTTTTTCACATTCATTCGCAATAAAAGCATTTATCGAGCTTATCTGGTGCGGCGTAGTAGCAGTAGAACATACAAGATATTTTGATACACCTATTTTTTCACCACTCTCAATAAGTTTTTCACTCATGCCACAGTTTTCCATATGTAAATCATAGAAATGACCGATATTTATAGTAGCATTTTCAGCTATTTTTTCCGGAAAAATATGTGCATGAGAATCAATAATTTCATATTTGCTGTAAATTTCTGAATCCATAAATTTCAACCTCCTGAAAAATATTATAACTCTTTTTCATGATTTTGTCAACCGAATTAAAGTCGGTTTTTGAAATTCTCATATCCGAACTGCCGGAGAGTTTCAATAGTGCCATTAGTTTTCAGCAGAAGTATTGCTGGTAAGGGCATACCGTTAAAAGTATTATTTTTAACCATTGAATATATAGCCATATCCTCAAAAACAAGCTTGTCACCGATTTTAAGCGGATTATCAAAAGAGTACTCCCCTATTACGTCACCAGCAAGACAAGTCTGTGATCCGAGACAATATGTATATTTTTTTTCGTCCGGATTTCCGGAATTTTTCAGGGGTGGGCGGTATGGCATTTCCAACACGTCCGGCATATGACATGATGCTGAACAGTCAAGAATAGCTATCGGCATATCGTTACTTGTAATATCCAGTATTTCAGTAACAAGATAACCAGCATTTAAAGCTATTGCCTCCCCCGGCTCTAAATATACCTCAAGGTTATATTTTTTCTGCATATGTCTTATGCATTTTTCAAGACGCGGAATATCATAATCCGGACGGGTTATATGATGACCACCACCAAAATTTATCCACTGCATTTTTTCAAGCACATCACCGAATTTTTCTTCTACTGCATCAAGAGTCTTTTCGAGGTCGTCGGAATTTTGTTCACATAGTGTATGGAAATGCAGTCCGGTCACTCCGTAAAGATTATTTATATCAAAATTTTTTCTTGTAATTCCGAGACGTGATTTCGGTGAACACGGGTCGTAAATTTCGTGACCTTCCTGTGTGGAACACTCCGGATTTATCCGGAGACCTATTTTTTTACCTGCTCCCAGTACTTTTTCACGGTACTTTTCAAGCTGTGCGAACGAATTGAAAATAATATCGTCACAATAAGAAATTATATCATCAATTTCATTTTCACGATAACCGGCACTAAAAACATGATTTTCCTTGCCCATTTCCTCGTAACCAAGTTTTGCCTCAAAAAGTCCACTGCAAGCAGTTCCAGAAAGATACTCACTTATAAGCGGATACAGATGATAACACGAAAAAGCTTTCTGTGCCAGCAGAATTTTACAGCCCGTCCGCTCCTGAACGTCTTTTAATATTTCAAGATTTTTTATTAATTTTCCCTCGTCTATTATATAACAGGGAGTATGAACTTTACTGAACATTTTTCACCTCAGAATATGGATTTTTTCTTGTCTTTTTTCTTTTGCGGTAAAGCACGCACACGCATTATATGGTTAATGCTGACAATGCTTTCAGAGTAACCGTCGTCAATACGGATAAAACCATCGCCGATTTCAAGAATTGTCACGCAAATTACATCACCAGTTGCAAAATATATCTCGTATTTTTCATTATCTTCTGTAAAACGCTGTAATGCTTCTTCAATCTTCATTAAAAAACCTCCTTAAAATATAGATTTCTTTTTGTCTTTTTTCTTTTTTTCCGGTGTGTGATAAACATAAACACTGACGATATACTGAATATTTACAACTCTTTCAATAAGTCCGCCGTCCTCCTCGATACGAATAAAACCTTCGCCGATTTCAGTTATTTTCCCGTCAACTGCATCACTGTTTTTCAATGTAACAGTACAATCTTCTTTGTTGTCCATAAACTTCTGCAATGCTTCTTCAATCTTCATTTAAAAACCTCCTCAACAGTATCTAAGATACTGCATATTTTTGTATTCAAAGTCCGGAGCTTTCCTGTAAAACATCTTTTCCCTGTACTTTGATTTGTCGCAGTTAATGAAATTTATTGTGTTAAGCGTATAATACCACTGTTCATCAAATGTAACATTTCTTTCATTATAAATAATTCTGCCGTATTCATTCGGTTTGAGTGTGAACGCCGTTTCGTTTATAATATCGGTATAGCAGAATGGTGAATTATTGTCCATGAACGATTCATTATGTCCACGCCTTTTAAAAGCATTATGCCTTGTAAAACTTCTGTCGTCGCAAAATCTTATTTTGTAACCGTCATCAACCTTAAATATACGGATATTACGAATAATATCGTAATAATTACGACAAGGGTCAAGATTATCAACTGTAAATATTTCCTGTCCGTACTCCTTAAAACTTGCTTTATATTTGCTTATTCCGTCGGTATCCTGAAACATCGGTACTCTCTGTAACAACACTTCACATTCGGGGACTTTTTCAATATTTATTGGTGCAAACTTTATTGAATTTCTTACATTGGCGTAATTCGCATAACGGACGTTTTTATAATACGTTATTGATATATGCTGCACAAAAAGCATTAAATCACTTCCTTTTCAGCAGTATTTCAGATACTGCATATTTTTGTATTCATAGTCCGGAACTTTTCTGAAAAACATCTTTTCCCTGTACTTTGATTTATCCCAATTCAAAAAATTTATTGTGTGAAGTCCGTAATACCATTGCCCCGAATCGTATTCAACGTACCTGTCATTATAAATTATTCTGCCGTACTCATTCGGTTTCAGTGTAAAAGCAGTTTCGTTAATTAAATTCCTATGAAAAAACGGAGAACTATTGTCAAAAAATCCTTCATTGTGACCTCGTATTTTACAACCGTTAAAACAATAATAGCTGTCATTGCAGAACATTATTTTATATCTGTCATCTTCTCTGAAAATACGTGTATGGTGTATCAGTTTGTTGTAACCGTATAATAAGTCACGAGTTCCAGCTGTGAATATTTCTTTTCCAAACGTCTTTATTTTTTCATGATATTTTTCAAGGCTGTTCCTGCTCTGTCTGTAAAACAATTTCTGATATAGCACTTCACAATCAGGTATTTCCTCCGTGACTATAGGTACAAATTTCAAAGAATTTCTTACATTGGTATAATTTGCATAACGGACATCTTTTTTATAAAATAATGAAATATACTGTACAAAAAGCATTAAATCATTTCCTTTCAGCAGTATTTCAGATACTGCATATTTTTATATTCATAGTCGGGAACTTTCCTGAAAAACATCTTTTCCCTGAATTTATTTTTGTCGCAATTTATAAAATTAAGGGTGCATATGCAGTAGTACCATATGTCCGTGTAACACGTTACGTACCTGTCGTTATACTGCACTCTGCCATATTGATTCGGACTTAGAGTAAAAGCCGTCTGATTTACAACGTCCGTATAACTGAACGGTGAATTATTATCCCAGTAACCCTCATTACGTCCATGACGTTTAGGCGTACTCAAGCGGTTATCAAAAAAGCAGTCATCACGGTCATAAAAATGGTCATCACAGAACATTATTTTATAATTTCCGTCCTCTCTTAACACACGTATATTATTTATGAGGTTTTTATAATTCTGTAAACGGTTACGACTGCCAACCGTGAAAATTTCCTCACCGAATTTCCTGTAATATTCATGACACGTATGAATGTCGTCCGGAGACTGCATGAAATTTGAACATTGATAAAATACATCACAATCAGGATTTACATTATCCGTCTTTATCGGAATGAATTTCATAGCATTACGGATATTCGCATATTCAGGATAGCGAACATCTTTTCTGTACCATATATCTACTTCCTGTACAAAAAGCATTATAAGTCCCTCCTTATGTCGATATTGGATAATTTATCTATTATCTTATTCAGGTCGGATATATCAATAAATGTTTCAGTAATTTCCAAGCCATCTAAAATGTGTATGGACTCTTCTTTGCAGTAATCGGGGTGTGAGGCAAGTATACGAATTTTTTCACCGTTGCTTACCGCAAAAATCAGATAATCATTATCCGAAAAAGACGGAGTGGAAATCATATAACGATAGTCATTATCAATATCCCAGTTTTCCGGGAAAACCAAATTATAAAGTTCTGCGTAAGCTTTTTCTACTGGTATACTGAATATTCTTTTGTCAATCGGAATATTTTTCAGAGAGTCTGTCAGTTCCGAAAACTCGCAAGAGAGTGTCGCCGACTGTATTTCTTTCGGGAAAATTTCAGAATTAATTGCAAGAAATAATATTCCATTCTGAAAAGTTTTGTCGGCGTTCCAACTCTCCACGACTTCAAAAATTACTGCAAAGCAATATGGATTACCTATAATCATTAGTCAACAAGAACGGGGTTGAAGTCCTCTTCCCACGGCAGACCATATTTATTGAGTGCCTGCATGAACGGGTCAGGGTCGAACTCCTCTATATTATAGACACCGGCTTTATTCCAAGTTCCCGTCATAATCATCATTGCACCTATCATAGCCGGAACGCCCGTTGTATAGGAAATCGCCTGTGAACCTACTTCCTTATAGCACTCCTGATGGTCACATATATTATAGAGATAATATGTTTTGTCCTTGCCGTCTTTCTTTCCACGGAAAATACAACCAATATTTGTCTTTCCTACTGTTCTTGCACCCAGTGTGGCGGGGTCAGGGAGTACGGCTTTCAGGAACTGCAACGGCACAATTTCCTTGCCTTCATACATAATCGGTTCAATAGATGTCATGCCGACATTTTCAAGGCATTTCAGATGAGTCAAATAACTTTGTCCGAAAGTCATAAAGAAACGTATTCTTTTTATGCCCTTGATATTGAGTGCAAGGGATTCAAGTTCTTCATGGTGCAGTAAATACATATCCTTTTCACCCACACCCTTGAAATTATAGACACGTTTTATTTCCATAGGTTCAGTCTCTACCCACTCGCCGTTCTCAATGTAGCTACCCTTAGCGGACACCTCACGGATATTTATTTCCGGATTGAAATTTGTCGCAAACGGATAGCCATGGTCACCACCATTGCAGTCGAGAATATCAATGTAATTTATTTCATCAAATTCATGTTTCATTGCATAAGCCGAAAATACTCCCGTAACACCAGGGTCAAACCCACTGCCAAGAAGTGCCGTTATTCCGGCTTTTTCAAACCTCTCACGGTATGCCCACTGCCATTTGTACTCAAATTTAGCGGTGTCGAGTGGTTCATAATTTGCGGTGTCAACATAATGAGTTTTGGTAGCAAGGCAAGCGTCCATGATAGTCAAATCCTGATATGGCAAAGCCAGATTAAGTACCACATCTGGCTGGTAGGAATTTATAAGCGTTATAAGTTCGTCAATGTTATCAGCATTAACCTGTGCGGTCTCAATGACCGTTTTTGTAGTGGGCTGTAACTTTTCTTTAAGGGCATCACACTTTGATTTTGTACGACTCGCAATCATAATTCCCTCGAAAACCTCGCTGTTCTGACAGCACTTGTGAATAGCAACGGAGGCAACTCCACCACAACCAATAATCATACATTTTTTCATTTTAAAAACTCCTTTTTAAATTATTTTAATTCTCGTATCGGGCGAAATCATTTTAAAGATTTCATTTGAATTTATTTTACCGGAACTCGTTTCAAAGCACAAGTCTCGAAATACAGCCATTAACGGCTTTTTTTCAGCAATGATTTGCATCACGCTTTCCGGAATATTTTTATCAAAACAAGCTATCAAATCGCCATTATTCACGATATGAATTGTACAATTTTCAGCTTTTTCCGCGGTATAGGGCATTGAAAGTAACAAACCCCATTCAAGCATACAACTGAAAAGTAAATCCAAATCTGTTCTGTCGGGCTTGATATTTTCGACCTGCTCCATTAACATATTTTGCGTAATTTCAAGCGGTGAATAATAAACATCCTCCATGTTTGTACTGTCAAGTTTCAGCACACGGAAACCAGTATCAAGATTTTCTGTTGTCATGGGATTTTCGGATTTTATTTTGTCGCCTGCTCTCCTGATACGTTCTTTTCCGATTTCACAGATATTTTTATATCCGGCTTTAAATGCCTCTGATTTTTCATCACATGGTTCAGGGAGCTGTACCATGATAAATTTACGGTTTCCGCCGTCCTTAGCGTTTAACTGCATTATGGCGTGTGCAGTTGTTGCAGAACCACTGAAAAAATCAAGTATAATATCGTTTTTATCGCACTGTAAACCGATTAAAAATTCCAATAATTCCACTGGTTTTGCAAAATCAAACGGAATGCCTATTTTTCTTAATTCATTGGAAGCTAATGTATTCTGAAAGGCATCACTGTAATTTTTAGGGTGCATTCCGCTTACTTCGCGTTCTTTTAAATAAACTTTTGTATAAATATTCCATTCAGCACGTTTTCCGGTCTGTTCATCTAAAAGCGGACTTGTTTTTGTTTTTTTGAAAACAATTCTATTTTCTTTTTTTCCTTTCAGAAATGTTTCCTCATTCCATCTCCACGGCTGATTATCAGGCGGACACACTTTTGTTCCGTCTGGACACTCTATAGGATAACTTGAGCCACCATGTTTCAATGCGGACATAAATAACCCTACTTCCTGATAACTGCCTCTTTCATTGAAATACTCATCTTTTTTGTTATAACGCTTCGTTATTTCATAACTCATGCCTATTTTATACTCCGGAACAGCAGAAATCTTTTTTGCATAAATAAGAATATAATCTATACATGGCGAAAAATGATTGCCGTTATTGCTTGACTTTTTCGTTACACGATTAAAAATAGGTATTCTGTTTTGTGCGCCGAAAATTTCATCACATATTTTTTTGAGATTATCCATTTCATTTTCATCGATAGAAATAAAAATAACACCATCATCACTTAAAAGATTTCTTGCAAGCATAAGGCGTGAATAAATCATACTGCACCAGTCAGAATGAAAACGACCATTAGTATCAGTATTTCTGAAAAGGTGTTTGCCGTTTTTGTCATGTTTTCCCGAAATACTTAAATATTCTCCCTCACTCATTTTGAAATCATCATTATAGATAAAATCATTTCCAGTATTATACGGAGGGTCAATATAAATCATTTTTATTTTATTTAAATAACTTTCCTGCAAAAGTTTCAGTACTTCCAGATTATCTCCCTCAATGTAAATATTTTCAGTTTTTTCAAAGTTAACAGACTCATCAATGCATGGTCGCAAAGTTTTACGGATAGATTTATTTGCCTCAATAATAGCTGATTTCTTGCCCACCCATGTAAATTCATAACATTCATTATTATCTGCAATATCCCCTGAAAGAATTTGCCGGAGCATTTCAAAATTAATTGCTTTTTTCAATTTTCCATTTTCGGTTGTTTCGGTAATACAGTTTGGAAAAATTTCTGCAATTTTTTCAATATTTTTTGCTGTAATATCGGGCGTTTCAAAATTCATTTTTTCCATAAATTCACCTCTTCAGGACAATGCTAAAAGCATTTCTCTGATAATCTTACACGCCACAGCCGTGGACACTCCGGACGGGTCATATGGCGGACTCAATTCATTGACATCACAGCCGACTATATTTAATTCACGACATACAAGAGTTAATGCCTTGCGAAGTTCCCCGAATGAAACACCTTCCGCCTCCGGTGTACCTGTTCCGGAAAAAACAGACGGGTCAAGGACATCTAAATCAACAGTGAGATAAACATTTTTTTCTTTAAGAAATTCAATTGTTTTTTCCAGATTATCAAAATTGAACTTGTTCATATTTGTACGTTTTTCGGCAAAAATAAATTCCTCTCTGTCACCACTCCGGATTCCGAACTGGAAAATATGACCATCACCGACAATTTCATGACATCGCCTCAAAACACACGCATGGGAAAGTTTCTGACCTAAATAGTCGTCTCTCAAATCTGCATGAGCATCAAAGTGAATAATATACAAATCCTTGTATTTTTCACTCACCGCCCTGATTTGTCCTAACGTAACAAGGTGTTCACCGCCAATCATAAATGGAATTTTTCCATCCGCAAGTATAATGCCGGAACGTTCTTTTATATCGTCAAGAACTCTCTCCGGATTTCCGAACGGCAATTCCAAATCACCACTATCAAAATAGAAATAGTCAGTCATATCCTTGTCCTGATACGGACTGTAAGTTTCTATTCCGAAACTCTCATTTCGTATTGCCGATGGTGCAAATCTCGTACCAGCACGAAAACTTGTTGTCCCGTCATAACCTGCTCCGAAAAGCACTATTTCTGCATTTTCATATTCACAATCACAGGCAATAAAAGTCTGCACATTTTTATTCAACATCTTTCAACAACTCCTCTACATAATTCGGCAATGCAAACGCTCCTACATGAAGTCTTGTATTGTAATATTTCGTCTTCAATCCCAGTAAATTCCATGCAGACTGATTTAAATCATGGACAGGGTGATATTTCTTTGATGCAAAACCGAAAAGCCAATGTCCCGACGGATAAGTGGGTATATGTGCCTGATAAACTTTACTTATCGGAAAACTTTCAGTTATACGCTTATGCGACCTCTGCATAGCTATAGCGTCCTCGTCATAAAAAGGACTTTCATGTTGATTTACCATAATTCCGTCGTCATGAAGTGCCTTGAAACAACTACCATAAAATTCTTTCGTAAAAAGCCCCTCACCAACACCAAAAGGGTCAGTAGAATCAACTATTATAACATCGTATTTATTCTCGCACCGACGAATAAATTTAACACCGTCCTCATAGAAAATATGCACTCTTTTATCACCAAAACGACAGGCAGTTGTCGGAAGATATTTTTTGCTTACCTCAACAACAAGTTCATCAATTTCGACAAGGTCTATATTTTCAACGCATTCATAACGTGTCAGCTCCCGTATAACACCACCGTCCCCTGCTCCGATTACAAGAATATTTTTAGGGTTCGGGTGTACCGCCATAGGTACATGCGTTATCATTTCATGATATATAAATTCGTCTTTTTCGGTAAGCATCATATAGCCGTCAAGCGTAAGAAAACGCCCGAACTCTTTTGAATCGAATATATCAATTCTTTGAAATTCACTTTTTCCGCTGTAAATCTGCCTGTCAACTTTTATCGAAAATTCAACTTCCGGAGTATGTTTTTCCGTAAACCAAAGTTCCATAAAAAATCCCTCCTATATATTTTTTTTCATTATGTCGCAACATAGAAAATCACCGTTTTTTGTATCGAATATTTCATATTTATACTCTTTGTAACCTCTTTTAAGATACATTGCTTTTGCAGGAAAAGAAGAAGACAAAATTATTTCTTCATAACTTTTAAGGACAATCTTTTCAGCATATTCAAGCAGAAATCCACCATAACCTTTTCCCTGATACTCCGGAAGTACATACAGACGGTTTATTTCATTGTCATTTACCGTAACTGTTCCTATAAAATTATTATCGTCTTCCAAAAGATAAACATTATTGTCCGTGATGTCTTGCCGTATAGCGTTTTCATTGTGATAGTCCAGAAAAAATTCAACAGCACCTTGTGGATAATATTTCGGGTAAATTTCATTTGTAGTTCTATGTACTATATCTATAATAACCTTTAAATCTTCCGTCTGAGCCTTGCGGATATTCCAAAGACCGCTGACGGAAAAATCAAAATCCACTGCAATAATATTGTAAACAAAATCATATGTAAAAACCTGATAATGTTTATAAATCGATTTGTCAAAATCATTGCGGACAGGAAAATTTTCAAGCCATTTACTGTTCTCAACAATATTGAAACAACTGTAATCAAGATGTGCAGAATTATCTATATTTTCATAGGTATCAAGTTCACAAGTAAAATATGCTATCACTCTTTTAAAGACAAGTTTATACGGTATGAATTTTTCCGTTTTTATTTTTTCGGCAAGCCAGCCGTCTATTTCGCCTTTAAATATCAGATTGTCCAAATCGTCCTGTGTTACTGTATCAATATATATACAGTCACGACCGTTAAGCTCGCCGAGTTTTTCAGTTTTTATGGAAACTATTTTTTCGTCTCTTGGACTGCCTTTTATAGTCATAAATTTAACTCCTTATCCTCTGTACGTTTAATGCTTTGAACCTTTCACGATAATAAATCCGGATATCTGTACTTTTCATCAATCATTGCCAATACACTGACAATTGCATTATTATATCCGCTTAATTCGTCAATAAAATTCTCATTGCCACTTTAATCAGTATTTTCCAATATAGTACTTAATTCAGAAATTTTTGCAAAATATTTTTCAGTAAACTTTTCTTCTGTCATATCCATATCTGTGAGTATTTCCTCATATCCTCTGATATATCCCATTTTAGTATTAATATCCTCAAAGGTATCCTGTCTGCAATAAACAATCTTTCTTCTGATAATTTCTTCCAGTGAAATTTTTCCTGTAATACTCATATATACTCCTCACCTATCTGTATTTTCAGCCTATGTATCTGTGGTGTTTAGTGCTTTTCACAATACGCACATTCAGCAAATCGGTATCAATGAGACTGTAATAAACATTGTCAATATAAGAAAGATGTCCCATAGCCCCCGGATTTACTTCATAAGTGATATAAGTATATCTGCCGTCTGAAGTTTTTCTTATAACTCTCCTGCCGTCTTCACGTATCAGAAAAACCACTCCCGTAAGCAGATACACAAATATAAGAAATGATATCAGCAACTGATTAAAAAGTTTCCATTGTTCTTTCCAGAGAAGCAATATATTTATCACAAAAAGTACTGCAAAAATAATATATGCAATAATTCCCTTGATTTCAATAATACTTCCATATGAAACAACTATTGAAACAATATCAAGCAAAACAAGCAACACAAAGTAAACTGCTGATTTTTGCATATAATCACACTTTCTTTTTTAAAGAGATTATAAGCTGTATTACTGCCCCGATAATGTCAAGTCCGTAAATAAATCCCATTATAATAAGAATTACAATTTTTGTAAGACTGCATTTTTTATTCTGGTAAAGATTTATGCAGTTGCCGATATTGCAAAGTCCGCTGAAAACAAGCAATATAATACTTAAAATAATTGGTATACCGCTACCGAGTGCAAAAATAAGCGTTGCAAGCATTCCAAGTGAAAACAGCAACATTGTAATATGAATACATGAGTACCATAATTTAACGATGAAATTCATGACAGAAAAGCTTTTACTGCTGTCTGAAGTTAATGCTGAAACATTTATTACTATTCCGGCAATAACTCCCAGTATCAGCAATACCAGAAACATCATTATCAATGATAAAATTTTCACATGTGCAAGCATACCAAAAGTCTTTAACAAAAAATTGGGCAATATCATCATATAGATATATGACATAATTCTGAGTATTTTCATAAAATCAACCTCCTTATATGATAACATTTAGATATTCAATATCAATATCTTCTGTTCCGGTCATGGAACAGCCTTTGTCTTTGGCGTATTTTATATATTCTATAATTTCGTCCGTTATGAGTTCTCCGGGGGCAAGTATCGGTATTCCGGGCGGATAACACATTACAAATTCACTGCATACGTGTCCGGCTGACTTTTCAAGCGGTAGTGAAATCTTGTCTGCATAAAAAGCCTTTCGGGGAGTTTCCGCAACTATCGGAGTTATATATTCCTGTGTAAGCATACCTGCTCCGGATTTCCCGAAACGTCGCTTTATTTCAGACATCGCACTTATAAGGCGTTCTATGTCACGTTTTCTGTCCCCTACTGAAATATATGCAAGGATATTTCCTATATCGCCAAACTCTATCTGAATGTCGTACTCATCACGGAGCAGGTCATATACTTCAATTCCAGCAAGTCCAATCGGAAGAGTATAAACCGACAATTTAGAAACATCAAAATCATATATGCTGTCACCGTTTATCAGTTCTTTCGAGTAGGCATAATATCCACCTATTCCGTTTATTTCGGAACGCGCATATTCAGCCATTTCGACAGTTTCGGCAAAAATTTCACGTCCGCTGAGTGCAAGCCTTTTTCTTGAAATATCAAGGCTTGACAACAAAAGATATGAAGCACTTGTTGTCTGTGTGAGATTTATAATCTGTCGCATATAATCGGAATTTATATTCTTACCCATAAGCAGAAACGAACTTTGTGTTAGGCTTCCGCCGGATTTATGCATACTTACTGATGCTATATCAGCACCGGCATTCATGGCAGTTATCGGGAAATTCTCACCGAAATAGAAATGTGTTCCGTGTGCCTCATCGACAAGTACAAGCATATTATGAGCGTGTGCAATTTCAGTGATTTTTTTCAGGTCTGAACATATTCCGTAATAAGTCGGATTATTTACTAAAATAGCCTTAGCATCGGGATTTTCTGCAATTGCCTTTTCCACTTGCTCCACCGACATTCCGAGTGCTATTCCGAGTTGTTTATTAACATCAGGATTGACATAAACCGGCACGGCATCACACAAGATAAGGGCATTTATTGCACTCCTGTGGACGTTTCGGGGCATGATTATTTTATCACCGCTTTTGCAGGCATACATTATCATGCTTTGGACTGCCGATGTAGTACCACCTACCATGAAAAAAGCATTTTCCGCTCCGAATGCCTGTGAAGCTAGCATTTCGGCATCTTTTATCACTGAAACAGGGTGACATAAATTGTCAAGCGGTTTCATTGAATTAACATCAACACTCATACAGTCCTCACCTAAAAATTCAGTAAGTTCCATATTTCCGCGACCGCGTTTATGACCCGGAACATCAAAAGGTACAACACGCATTCTCCGGAATTTTCTTAAAGCCTCATAAATCGGTGCATTAATCTGTGAAAGTCCCATTTTCAAAAACATTCCTTCCGCTGAAAATTTCTATCATCTCACGCCGGAGACTGTTCATTATTTCAAGTCTGTTACGTGGTGAAAGTTCCCGTACATCTGTATTAAAAAGATAATTCTGCAATTCTATTTCTTTTATAAGCATTTTGGTATGAAACATATTAGCCTGATATACATTTATGTCTACAGCGTCGTAACGCTCAAGTATTTCGTCGTTAATATAATCCTGTATAGAAGTAATATTGTGGTCAATGAAAAGTTTCTGTCCGGAGACGTTACGGGTAAAGCCTCTCACCCTGTAATCCATAGTGATTATATCGGAATCAAAACTGTTTATCAGATAGTCAAGTGCTGTGAGAGGAGTTATTTTTCCGCACGTGGCAACATCTATATCCACACGGAAAGTTGCTATATTCGTATCGGGATGGTACTCCGGATAAGTATGCACTGTGACGTGGCTTTTGTCAAGATGTGCAATAGTTTCACTGCCTGCCGGTATCATAGTATCATCGGCAATAAGAAAAGTGGCAGATGCTCCCTGTGGGTCATAGTCCTGTCTGGAAATACTAAGAACCTGAGCACCTATCATTTTTGTAAGTGTAGTCATTATTTCGGTTATGCGTTCGGAGTTGTACGCCTTGTCGATATATGCTATATAATCAAGCTGTGCCTTCGGAGTTTTGGCATAACATACATCATATATATTGAAACTGAGCGATTTCGTAAGATTATTGAATCCATAAAGCTTTAATTTGTTTTCCATAAGTCACCTCATAAGTTATAATATAAAATAAAATGCACATACAGGTTTCATCAACCGGTACGTGCATGAAAATACATATAATTATGCATTATAACTTCATATTGGTTTCAGAGTCTATATAAGCAAAGATTACCTTTTACTACTCTTATTGACCTTTCACAAGCTGATGAAAACTTATAAAAATTTATCGGCACAAACCGAATCAATAAGGCAACATAACATTGCCGGCTAAAAAAATCTTGCCTCACCACTCCGGAGAGTTTCCGGAATAATGACATATGAAACCGAAGCTTCTTCTGCAATTTGTATTATTTTATCATATTTTATTAATTTTGTCAAGGGTTAATCAGAAAATTTTTTAAATTTATTTCTTTGTAGATATTGTATCAATATCTCCGCACGAAGTATGCAGGTGCAGTATTTTATCACAATCATCAACATATACTATCAAAATACCATGATGTTGCTTCAGCATATTAAAGTATGTTATTCTGCAAGTTCAAATTTGTTAATTTATCCCACAATTTTTCTTCTTCATCTATGTTCAATATATATTTTTCATCTCCAGAAAATATTGCTGACCTTTTTAACCATACACTATCACATTCTATACAAATGTATACTACTTTTGCCGTATCTTTTATAGTAGCTCTACATATTGCTGCACCTTCACAAATCGGACAAATTATCATATTTTTTCTCCTTATTTTAGTTCAGCTATGGTTACACCGTCCTCACCCTCGCCGAAAACTCCCAGACGGAAATTTTTCACGGACGGGTGAGATTTAAGTCTTGCATGGACAGCCTTTCTTAAAAGTCCCGTACCCTTGCCATGAATGATAGTTACAGTTGAAATATTTGACATCACAGCCCTGTCAATAAATGCATCAAGCTGATAAACACCATCATCGCAGGCACAACCTCTTATGTCAAGTTCCATAGTGCCACGACGTTCAGCTTTTACTCCGATTTTTCCGGTACGGCGTGTTGCCTTATTTTTATACGTAACCTTTTCAGGTTCTTCAAGCCGTAAGCGTGAAATCTTGATTTTAGTTTTCATAACACCCATCTGTACAAATACTGAATCCGAACCGTCGGGGTCGCCAGAAACAATGCCTTTCCGCTGTAAGTCGACAACATAGACATTATCACCACGCTTTAATTTACGTGGGAGAACATAATCAGCATTAGGGTCTTTCCGGTCAACAGGATTTGCAGTATCATACATCTTGTTAAAGCTCTGTTTAGCACCGGTTTTTGCACCGGAAACTCTTTCCCCGAAGTCTTTTCTGTCCTTTTCCTTTTTAAGCTGTTCAAGTTCGGTGATAAGTTCATTTGATTCAGCTTTGGTCTGTTCTATTATGGTCATTGCACGGATACGGGCTTTTTCAAGTTCTTCTGCCTTTTGCTTTTCGATTGCCTCACGTTCTTCACGGAGTGCCTTTTCATGTTCAGCAATTTCAGCCCTTAAACGTGAAATATCTTCTTTTTGTCTTTCAAGTTCAATGCGTGATGCTTCAAGTTTACCAATAACCTCTTCAAAACGACTATCCGATTCGCTGACAAGTGCTTTTGCGTCGGCTATTATATCGGACGGCATACCGAGATTTTCAGAAATTGCAAAGGCATTTGATTTTCCAGCCGAGCCAACTATAAGCCGGTAAGTCGGGCGGAGGGTGACAATATCAAACTCACAAGAGGCATTTTCCACGTCGTTGCTCTCAATGGCAAATAATTTAAGTTCCTGATAGTGAGTAGTAACCATTGTTTTAGCACCAGACGACATAAGACGCTTTATGACGGCTACAGCCAATGCCGACCCCTCTACAGGGTCAGTACCCGAACCAAGTTCGTCAAGGAGTACCAAAGAATTTTCATCAGCAGTTTTCAGAATTTCAATAACTTTATTTGTATGTGCCGAAAAAGTAGAGAGATTTTGTTCTATGCTCTGATTGTCACCAATATCAGCAAGTATATGGTCAAAAACCGATATACTGCTACCATCGGCAACAGGTATAAGCAGTCCGCACATGGTCATTGCACTAAGAAGACCGGCTGTTTTAAGGCTTACGGTTTTACCACCGGCATTTGAACCTGTTATTATAAGTGTGCTATAATCGTCACCAAGAGTTATATTTATCGGAACGGCTTTTTTTCGGTCAATAAGCGGGTGGCGTGCCTTTTTAAGATTCATTTTTCCGTCATCGGTTATCTCTGGCAGTGAACAGTTAAGTTTTGTGGCAAGTCCTGATTTTGCAAAGTAAAGATTAAGTTCGGTACAGATTTTATAATTTTCACAAAGAACGTCCGCATAATCACCGCATTCATGACACAATTCGCGTATAATGCGTTCAATTTCCTCCTGCTCCTTGCCCTCTAAAATTCGTATATCGTTGTTTGCCTCTACTATTGCCATAGGTTCAATAAAGATAGTCTGACCTGTTGCCGACGTATCATGAATAAGTCCGCTGATATGCCCACGATGTTCCGACTTGACAGGCAATACAAATCTTCCGTCACGGATAGTGACAGTATTTTCCTGAAGATATTGTTGTGTAGTCTTATTTTTTATCATCTTATCAAGTGTCTCACGCAACTGCATACCGGCACGGTTGATTTTACGTCGAATAGCTGATAGTTCCGGACTTGCACCGTCTGAAATTTCATTTTCTGATATTATTGAACGTTCAAGTTTTTCAAGCAACCAGTCATTAGGTGCAAGCCTTGAAAACAAATAACTTAATTCCGTCTCAACGTTTTCACAGTGACCATACCAGTCGTGAAGACCCTTTATCTGCCGGAGCATTCCGGCTATATCAAGCAAATCACGTAAAGAGACCACCGCACCGAATTTGAGACGGGTGGCAATTGTTGTTATATCCCTGAAATTACTGAATGGTGGTGTTCCGAACTGCACCGACAGGCTAAACGCCTGTGAGGTTTTCAGGCACTCATAACGGACACGCTCCGCATCATTATCAGGACGCAAAGCTAAAGCCATACGCCTTGTCTCCTCATTGGACGTACAGTCAGCAAGCATTTCAAGTATTTTGTCAAGTTCAAGTGTTCTTAAATATTTATTCATAAATTTTACCTTTTATATATTTACGCATTATTTAATTGATTTATAGAAATCAAGTGTCCGGAAACTTCTTTCCAGCTTTGATGTGAGATATTTTTCTGAAAGCCGTGAAAGTATATTCATTGTGTTTTCTGATGTTCTGAAATTGAAAAGCCTGTCAAAATCCGTAAGGAGTATATGTCGCATGGCACTAAGCACGGAAATATTTATCCTATACCATTCGTCCGGATTGAATTTAAAGCAGTTCGCACAACAGAAACACCCCTCACGTATACTGAAATAAATTTCTGCCGGCTCATATGCTCCGCATTCACGGCACATTACAACATCAGGCATAAAGCCTATTTCCGCCATAAGACGAAATTCAAATATTGCTTTTAACATTTTTTCATCACGCAAATCTTTTTCAAGAAAGTGCAACGTATTCAGAAAAAGCCTGAGTATATCATTATCCGGCTGTGGCTCTGCACAAAATCGGAGTACTTCCGCCATATAACACGCAAGCGATATTTTAGAAAGAGAGTTCCGGAGATTATAGAAAATTCTTATCGGCTCACAACTGTTCAGTACACGATAGCCACCACTTTCACGGTAGCAGAAATCCGAATAAGCGAAAAGCTGTGTTGAGGAAAGAAAACTGCTGTTTATTTTTCTTGCTCCCCTTACAGAAAGTTCTATTACACCGTTTTCAGCAGTGAGAATATCAATAAATTTCCCGTTTTCGCCTACATTCCGTTCTTTAAGGACAATGCCTCTTACTGTAATCATGTTTCAGAAAGTCCGAAACTTCTTATGAGATTTTCACGGTTTCGCCAGTCTTCCTTGACTTTCACCCAACATTTCAGATTTACTTTTATCTGGAAAAAATCTTCCAATTCAATACGTGCCATAGTTGAAGCCTTTTTCAGCATAGCACCGCCCTTGCCTATGACAATGCCCTTATGGGATTCTCTCTCACAGTAGATAACTGCTGAAATATCCAGTATATCCTTGTCCTCACGTTCTGTCATCTGCTCCACACCGACAGCTATGCCGTGCGGTACTTCATCTTTAAGGAGCATAAGGAGTTTTTCGCGTATCATTTCACCGGCAAGGACTTTTTCCGGCTGGTCTGTAATCATATCATCGGGGAAAAAATGCACCGATTCTTCTGAAAGTTTCATTATCTCATCAATGACTATATCAACACCATTCCCTTGAGTAACGCTTACCGGAATAACTGCCTGAAATTCTATCTCTGCTGTAAGTCCGGCTATAACGGGGGCTAATTCGTCCATGCTTTTCAGTAGGTCAATTTTATTCAGGACAAGTATAACAGGCATTTTTGAATTATTCATTGATTTAAGTAAGTCAATTTCCTGCTGATTTATTTTCTTTGTGCAGTCCATAACGAAAACAACCGCGTCAATATCGTTTACAGACTCTTTCACGGTATTAAGCATATGTTCACTAAGTTTATTGACCGGTTTATGCAGTCCAGGGGTATCGAAAAAAACAAGCTGTACATCATCAATATTTCTTATGCCTGTAATGCGTGTACGCGTCGTCTGTGGCTTACTGCTTACGGAGGCTATTTTTTCACCGACTATTGCATTGAGCAGTGAAGACTTTCCGGCATTTGTACGTCCGGCAATAGTAACAAAAGCAGTTCTTGACATCAGGTGTTTTCCTCCTGTACTATAAAAGTAGCATCTCTTGAAATTCCAAGTTTTTCAAGTACAGATTCTTCTTTTTCACGCATAATTCTCTGGTCAAGCTGGCTTGTCTCATGGTCATAGCCAAGCAGATGTAACATAGAATGAACTGTTAAAAATCCTACTTCACGTTCCAGTGAGTGACCGTAATTCTGTGCCTGTTTTACGGCTGTTTCAAGCGAAATAACCACATCACCAAGTTGTACAGCGTTTGTTTCCGGGTTGATTTCCACAGTTCCATCTTCGCTGGTGAGAGGGAATGACAGAACATCTGTAACACTGTCTTTATTCCTGTAAATCTTGTTAAGATTTCTGATTTCCTCATTGCTTACGAAAGATACACTTACTTCCGCATCTTTGCCGAAATTTTCAGTAGCAAGTACCGCTTGACAACATCTTCTTATAAGGAGTCTTATTCCTACCGGAACTTTTACCTCTGTCTGATTATTTTTTACGTAAACTTTTAATTTAGCCATGATTTTTTGTTTTCCTTTCATTGTATTTTTCGTACGCCCTGATAATATCCTGTACGAGTTTATGGCGTACCACGTCTTTTTCAGTAAATCTGTGTATTGCTATATCGTCTATTCCGTCAAGGATTTTAACCGCCTCAACAAGACCGGATTTTTTAGTGTCCGGCAAGTCTATTTGCGTAATATCTCCGGTAATGACCATTCTGCTTTCATTTCCTAAACGGGTAAGAAACATCTTTATCTGTTCGGAAGTCGTATTCTGTGCCTCATCAAGAATTATAAAAGCCTCATCAAGAGTACGTCCACGCATATAGGCAAGCGGTGCGACTTCTATAATGCCCTTTTCCATATACCGTGCGAAACTTTCCGCACCGAACATATCAAACAAGGCATCATAAAGTGTATTGCTATATCGTCTATTCCGTCAAGGATTTTAACCGCCTCAACAAGACCGGATTTTTTAGTGTCCGGCAAGTCTATTTGCGTAATATCTCCGGTAATGACCATTCTGCTTTCATTTCCTAAACGGGTAAGAAACATCTTTATCTGTTCGGAAGTCGTATTCTGTGCCTCATCAAGAATTATAAAAGCCTCATCAAGAGTACGTCCACGCATATAGGCAAGCGGTGCGACTTCTATAATGCCCTTTTCCATATACCGTGCGAAACTTTCCGCACCGAACATATCAAACAAGGCATCATAAAGTGGTCTTAAATATGGGTCAACTTTATCCTGCATATCCCCCGGTAAAAAACCTAATTTTTCACCTGCTTCCACTGCCGGACGCGTAAGAATTATTTTTCTTACCTTGCGTTCGCGGAAAGCCTTTACAGCCATAGCTACCGCAAGATAGGTCTTGCCTGTTCCGGCTGGTCCTACACCAAGAACTATGGTATTTTCCTTAATCATATCGACGTATCTTTTCTGCCCGACTGTTCTTGCCCTGAGAATTTTTCCGGACGCTGTAAGGCATATGCCATCGCCTTTTAATTCTTCCAACTGTTCAGCTACACCGTCCGTTACCATTGAAGTAACATACCGTACTGTCTGGTCACTTAAAGCCTGTCCCCTGCCGGACATTTTCATTAAAATTTTTACAGCCTTTTCCGCACCGGATATATTTTTTTCATCACCGATAATTTTTATATATCCATCACGGCTTACAATGCTTACATTGTATTCTTTCTGAATGCGGTTTATATTACCGTCAAGCTGACCGAATAACTCCGAAAGCTGTTCCTGACTTTCAACTGTTATAATTTTTTCTGCCATAAAAAGCCCCCGTTTCTTTTATTACTGTTCCGGAAAAGCTCCGGCGGTTGCAAGTGATGCATTAGAATAATCGGGATTTCCTGTTATCTCCATTATCACATCTACATTATCGGGAAAAGAAATCTCCTGTTTTTCAGAATCAAGTTCAATCTCCATGACCGCAAGGCTGTCAGAAAACGGGTATACATCAAGTTCAAAGAGCTGGTCACGGTAATCAAAGCAGTATCTTGTTTTATTAATAGGTACATAGTCCTCACGTGCCTGAACAATGAGGCGGTCATATTCGCTGTGATTGATTTCATATTCCATTTCCTTACGTGTAATGTCCGTGAGAAAAAGTTTTTCAGTGTAGACATAGCGTATATTTCCGTTTTCAGATATACGGCGTACACGACGCTGTGAATTATTTTCACCATTATTGAGATAGGTCTGTAAAATATCAAGTTTCTTTTTCACATTAAGTTTTTCCGTATCAGGCATTCTGACAAGAAATTTCCTCTCAATTTCATATCCTTTAATCATAAAATTCGTTTCTCCACAGATAATATTAATAACAGCAAAACTCACTGTCTAATATATTATACTATTTTTTTTGAATATTGTCAACAAAAAGTTTATAAAATTATGTTTAATATTACTGAAAATTTTTTCAGCACTGTATGACAAAAGCAAAATGTGTAATAATCAGTTAAAATTTTTTATACTATTATACATACCATGAATTTTTCACTGTACATCATGTCATTATAAACAAATTATAACACTTTAAAATTAGATGTTTTTGTAAGAAATGTACATTATTTTCATAAACTGTTATTTTTTTATCAAATCCCCTTGAAAATTTTTCCGGTTTGGAGTATAATATAATCATAAATTTATTAGGAGGTAATTTTCCAATGTCAGTTAAAGTTGCTATTAATGGTTTCGGTCGTATTGGTCGTCTTGCATTCAGACAGATGTTTGATGCTGAAGGTTATGAGGTAGTTGCTATCAATGACCTTACAAAGCCTTCAATGCTTGCTCAGCTTCTCAAGTATGATACAGCACAGGGTGGTTACTGTGGAAAAATCGGTGAAAATCTTCACACTGTTTCTGCTGATGATGAGGCAGGCACAATCACAGTTGATGGCAAGACTCTCACAATCTATGCAAAGGCTAATGCTGCTGAACTCCCATGGGGTGAAATCGGTGTTGATGTAGTTCTTGAGTGTACAGGTTTCTACTGCTCAAAGGACAAGTCACAGGCTCATATTGATGCAGGTGCTAAGAAAGTTGTTATTTCTGCTCCGGCTGGTAACGACCTTAAGACTATCGTTTACAGCGTAAACGAAAATACTCTTACTGCTGAAGATACAATCATTTCTGCTGCTTCATGCACAACAAACTGCCTTGCTCCTATGGCTAAGGCTCTTAATGACTATGCACCTATCCAGAGCGGTATCATGTCAACAATTCACGCTTACACAGGTGACCAGATGATTCTTGACGGTCCTCACAGAAAGGGTGACTACAGAAGAGCAAGAGCTGGTGCTGCTAACATCGTTCCTAACTCAACAGGTGCTGCTAAGGCTATCGGTCTTGTTATTCCTGAACTCAACGGCAAGCTCATTGGTTCTGCACAGAGAGTTCCTGTTCCGACAGGTTCAACAACTATCCTTACTGCTGTTGTTAAGGGTACAGATGTTACAAAGGAAGGCATTAATGCTGCTATGAAGGCTGCTGCTTCTGCATCTTTCGGCTACAATGAAGACCAGATTGTTTCTTCTGACGTTATCGGCATGAAGTATGGCTCACTCTTCGATGCTACACAGACAATGGTTGCTAAGATTGCTGATGACCTTTACGAAGTACAGGTTGTTTCATGGTACGACAACGAAAATTCTTACACATCACAGATGGTAAGAACTATCAAGTACTTTGCTGAACTCGGCTGATTTCATTAATCGGACAAGTACAATTTCAAAGGGCAGTTCTCCGGAACTGTCCTTTTTTTGCATTTGGCGTGTTAAATTATATCAGAAAGGAATTTTTTAATTGAATAACGAAATTACCGAAAATATTGAAAAAAGTCTCCGGAAAAAATTCAAAAAATCTATATGGTGT
>CAMWQI010000020.1 GCA_947176345.1 uncultured Ruminococcus sp. | reverse complement strand
TTTCATATTTTTATTATATCATATCCTGTCAACTTTTGAAAATTGATTTGCGTGCCCACAAAAAAATCCCTGTTGACATATATTCCGGAATATGCTATAATAAATTATTAATTATAATTTTATCGGAAGTGAAATGTTTTGAAAATAAACTGGAATGAAAAATACACTACGATTTCTGCATATACAGTTCTTACTTTTGTGGCGTGTATACTTGTATTTGCACTTATCTTCAATTTCACAGCAATAGGTGGCTGGATAAGTACTATATTTGCATCAATTGCACCTCTTATATGGGGACTTATTATAGCTTATCTTCTAAATCCCGTCATGATGTGGATTGAAAAACGCCTTAAAAAACTTACTGAAAAAAACAAGCCCCGACCTAAACTTAGCAGAATACTTTCTGTTATTGTAACTATGATAATATTTATTGCTATACTTACAACATTATGTTCAATAATCGTTCCACAGGTTATAGACAGTCTTGTCGGAATAATAGGAAATCTTGGTATTTACTTCAATAATATTGAAAAATGGGTCAATGGTATACTTGAAAAATACCCTGAAATCCAGTCTACTATAAACAGTCAGATTAAAAATATTGAAACAACCATTATGGACGCTGTAAATCAGATTATGCCACAGATAAGTGAGATAATCAAAAAAATCACCGATGGTACACTTACATTCATTTTAGCAATAAAGGATTTCCTGATAGGAGTAATAGTATCTGTATATTTTCTGCTTGACAAGGAACATTTTCAGGCACAGCTAAAAAAGATAGTCTATGCATTCTTTCCGAAAAGAGCATCTTCCGGAGTATTGAAAATCTGCAAACAAGTGAATGTTTCAATAAGTGGTTTTATTTCAGGAAAAATTGTTGATTCAATAATAATAGGCTGTCTTTGCTTTATCTGCATGACAATAATGAAACTTGATTTTACGATACTTATTTCTGTAATCGTCGGCATAACAAATATCATACCATTTTTTGGCCCATTTATCGGAGCTATTCCAAGTGCTGTACTTCTGCTTGTCGCCACACCGAAACAGGTTGTACCGTTCCTTATTCTGATATTTATTATTCAGCAACTTGACGGAAATATAATAGGACCAAAAATTCTTGGTCAGTCAATAGGTATATCTGCATTCTGGGTACTGTTTTCGATACTTGTCGGTGGTGGATTATTCGGATTTACCGGAATGATTTTAGGTGTTCCGATATTTGCAGTGGTTTATTCGCTTATCAGCGAACTTATTGAATATCTGCTTGAAAAAAAATCAATGCCCACTGCTACTTCTGAATATGTACCTTTGCCTCCTGAACCGTCCATAAGTAAGCCTGTTCGCAGTTACAATATCAGAAAAATAATCAATAAAGCAAATAATATGATAAATAAAAAAACTAAAAAAAATAATCATAAAAAACGAAAATAATTATCTGATTGGAGTGGAATTATGAATAAACTATGGAAAATACTTGTTACATTCGGAGTGGCTATGCTCCTTTCGGCTGTTTTTCTATGTGTGTATAATTTTCATGAAAGCAATGTGGCATATGAAAACTCACAGACGGCTCTCTCTGCACTGAAAATCTTGATACCTGATATTCCTGATATTCCTGAAAATCCTGAAGATACTTACGTTGAACATCTATATGAAATACAGGAAAACGCAAAGCGTGATGTTCTTGCTGAATCAGAAGAAAGACTGAAAGAATCTGAATCATATGAGCCTGAAATGACATCGGTTGAACTTGATGGCAGATATTATTGTGGTTATATTACTCTTGAGACTATTGGTCTTGAACTGCCTGTCCTGAATAACTGGAGTTATGCAAATCTGAATATAGCTCCGTGTCGCTATGAGGGTACACCTGAAACACACGATTTAATTATTGCTGCACATAATTATAACAGTCATTTTGGTATGATTAAAAACCTTAACGACGGTGATGAAATTGTATTTACAGACTGTAACGGCGTAAAATATCATTATACTGTAACACACATGGAATACATTGATGGCTACAGTGTTGAGCAGATGTCCGAAAATAATTCCGAATGGGACTTGACATTGTTCACCTGTACACTCAATGGTCAAAGTCGTGTGACTATCCGTGCAAAACTTAATGAATAAATTACATAAAAAAGCACCATGCATTTCTGCATGATGCTTTTATTTATATTCATTCTTCAACCTCCATTATTTAAATTTTATAAAATAAACTTTTATGTTTCATTTTTGTTCAATATATTATTTTAAGCACCTGCCTTTACTTTACAAAAAATTTATCAGTGGCAAAAACTTTTAGAATTTTAATTGTTATCAACCTCCTCTTCTGAATTTGCAGTATCTTCAGGATTTTCTTCTTCCAAAGAATCTAATGATACTGTAAATGTAAGTGTGTCTGTATATTCACCAGCAATTGTAGCTGTATCCTCCACTTCAGCTTGCATTATTGTTTTGCCTGATTTTTGTTCTGCTAATATTGTGAGAACTGTAAATTCATTGCCAATATCTTCAGCCGTTTCTTTGCAAACTAATATGTCTCCTTTCTCAAGTATGGGTTCATCTGTTTCTTCATCAGTTTCCACTTCCTCCATAGCTGTAAGTTTATATGCAAGATTTCCTGCATCTTCATTATAAAGATTCCAATTGTTTTCACTGGATATAGTAACATTGAGTTTTTGATTTTTTTTAATAACAACGTTATCTGCCGATACAATAAGTGTAGCCGGTCTTGAAAGGTCTGCATTACCATCAGGAATTGTAACCATATATGAAGATGCAACCACTTTAGTACATTTAACAGTTGAGGTTTTGTGTTCTGTATTTACATCAATGTCTTTTGTGTTATGGTCTTCATCTTCATCAACATCTTCGGATATTGCAGTTTCACTTTCGGATTTGCTGTTTTCTGATGCTGACGAAATCACAGGAACTATCATGACTGCACACATTGTAAAAGCTGAAATAAGAGCTATTAATTTTTTCATAATAAAATTCCTCCAATAAATATTTTTTCACTTATGAAATAATAAGCTTTTAAATCTGCATTATTTGTAACAGTCTTATTTTTCGTTCATGTGATAAGAGGCATCATATACTACAGCGTCAAGTTCCATTTAATGATTGATTTTCTATAATTCTTAATGAAAGGATAGCTTATAATTACACCAGCTAACATAACCGGAACAGCTATAACCAGCGGTTTGAACCACTTGTAAGCCCTTAGCTTCTTCTATTCCATTCACGTTCGGTTGCGGATTAAAGACTGCTCTGTTCACATCTGGCATAATTATAATATCCTTTCATTAAATTATTTTGTTACTCTTTTTTTCATTTTCCTTAAAATTTATTTTATCAAGATTTTTTGTTTTTTTTGTTTTCCTTTAACTGTCTATATTATATCACGGTTGTAAGAAATTTACATCATAAATTTCAAGGAAAAATCCCGTAAAAATCAGACATAATCAAATTTATTCAACGGTTATATATTTAATCACCCATTTTTCCGTCCCTTTTATATAGATATATTACAAGGAGGATTTTTTTATGGATAAGTTTTTTCAGAAACTTACAGCGTTTTTATTTGCAATAGGAGGATTCATGTGGGGAAAAGCCGATGGTCTTTTGTATGCTCTTATAGCTTTCATGGCACTGGACTATATAAGTGGTGTTATATCAGCTTATATAAGAAAAGAAATATCTTCCGCAGTGGGATTTATAGGAATAGTCAAGAAAGTATTTATAATGTTTCTTGTGGCTGTGGCTCATATACTTGATACACAAGTAATAGGTGATGGCAGTATATGTCGTTCTGCTGTGATAGGTTTCTATATATCCAATGAGGGAATTTCTATTTTAGAGAATGCAGTAAAAATTGGTCTTCCCTTACCAAAGAAACTTGTTGATATTCTTGCGGAAATGAAAAACAATGATGAAAACAAATAAAAAAATAGATTTGACATATGCCGGAAAAAGTGTTATAATGTGATATAAAATATCAGAAAAGAGGTTTTTATATTTTATGGCAAAGGATAAGAAACTTGTAAGCGAAATAACCGCAATGGATGAGGATTTCGCACAATGGTATACCGACATATGCAAAAAGGCTGAACTTGTTGAGTATACAAGCGTTAAGGGTTGTATGGTAATAAGACCTTACGGCTATGCTATATGGGAAAATATTCAGAAAATTCTTGACGGAATGTTCAAGGCTACAGGGCATGAAAATGTTTGTATGCCTATGTTTATTCCGGAAAGTCTCTTACAGAAAGAAAAAGACCACGTTGAAGGTTTTGCTCCGGAAGTGGCATGGGTTACACACGGTGGTAATGAAAAACTTGAAGAGAGATATTGTGTACGTCCTACTTCAGAAACACTTTTCTGTGAACATTATGCAAATATCGTTCATTCCTACCGTGATTTGCCGAAACTCTATAATCAGTGGGTAAATGTTGTAAGATGGGAAAAAACAACCCGTCCGTTTCTGCGTTCAAGGGAATTTCTTTGGCAGGAGGGACACACTATTCATGCAACTGCCGATGAGGCTGTTGAGGAAACAGAACGTATGCTGAATGTTTATGCAAAGTTTTGTGAAGAGTCACTTGCTATGCCTGTAGTCAAGGGCAGAAAAACTGAAAGTGATAAGTTTGCCGGAGCTGTATCAACGTATGCAATAGAGGCTCTTATGCATGACGGTAAAGCCTTACAGGCAGGAACTTCCCACTATTTCGGTGACGGTTTTGCTAAGGCATTCGGCATTGAATATACAGACAAGTCCAATAAAAGAGTTAATCCACATCAAACAAGTTGGGGTGTCACCACACGTCTTATAGGTGCGGTAATCATGACACACGGTGATAACAGCGGCCTTGTACTTCCACCGGCAGTAGCTCCTGTACAGGCTGTAATTATTCCTATTGCACAGCACAAAGACGGTGTACTTGACAAGGCAGGCGAACTTAAAAAGCGTCTTGCTGATGCCGGTCTCCGCGTGAAACTTGATGACAGCGAAAACTCACCAGGTTGGAAATTCGCTGAATATGAAATGAAAGGTGTTCCGGTACGTGTTGAGATAGGTCCTAAGGACATTGAAAATAATCAGTGTGTTATTGTTTCACGTTGGAACGGCGAAAAAGTTACTGTACCGCTTGATGAACTTGAAACTACAGTGTCACAGAAACTCAAAGAGGCACATGATGGAATGTTCAATAAGGCTTTTGAAAATCAGAAAAACAGGACTTATGCCTGCACAAATCTTGATGAGATAAACAAGGCACTTGAAAACGGAGATGGCTTTATCAAGGCTATGTGGTGCGGTGAGGAAGCTTGTGAAGATGAGGTCAAGGAAAAAACCGGTGTCGGTTCAAGGTGCATACCGTTTGAGCAGGAAAATATTTCCGATAAGTGCGTATGTTGCGGAAAACCGGCTAAACATATGGTTTACTGGGGCAAGGCTTATTGATTTCGATAACATGATGAAAAAAATTTAGAACTGCATAAATAAAAGGACTGAATAAAATCAGTCCTTTTGTTATAGATTATTTTAACTCCGGTAATTCATCAATCGGGAACTGGTCGGCTTTTATAAGATTTATGCCTATCATCTGAATAGCAAGTGCGTCCTTAGCGGTTACGCCATCGTTTCCGACAACATCAGCATTTTTCTTTCCCTGTTCAGTGAGTTTATAGTCATCCGGATTTGAGAGTGTCTGCATTATTAATACAGCGTCCGAAACGTTAACATCTCCGTCTTCGTTGGCGTCGCCGTATACAACATCACCTTTTTCCTCTGCCGGATTTACTTTTATTGTAGTTTCCAGCACAGGTGAATACATAGACTGATTGCTTATAACAGTAACTTTTACCGTGACAGTTCCCTCTTTTTCACAGGTAAATTCAATATCACCAGTCTTATTACCAGTGTTTTTGATTTTAACCGCATTGCCTTCTACTTTTATGTCACTGATTTCCCATGTTCCCACACCTGAGTTGAATGGAATAATTCCCTCGTCGCCGACATGAAAACCACTTTGAAAATTACTTGATGACACATCTTTAAGAACAGGAACACCAAGGTAAGCGGGCGGAATAGCAGTTTCAGTGGTTGTTGCAGTGGTAGTTGTTGTAGTCTCAGACGGCTTAGTAGTTGTGGTAGTAGTGCCTGTTGATTCTATACCGTCTATGATAGAATAGAAAGATTCCTTAGCCGTATAGTCCTCATTGAAGAGAAGAGGATATTTAGAGGCTCTCCAGCTCATATCGTCGGTAGTACCCCAGAATGTAACACATGAAATATTATCTTTCTGTGCAACAATAGTGTCCATTATATCGCTGTAGTATTGTGCCTGTTGCTTGAAACTTTCCTCATCGTTACCGTTTACAGTAACGTCAAGTTCTGTTATCTGAACATCAAGACCTGTTTCGCAGAATTTATCAAGAGCCTTTTTGTATACGTTTACGGACGGGAATGCATCACTTCCAGAACGTGCGTCAAGGTGTGACTGCATACCAATACCATCAATGTAATGACCGTCGGAGTTTATTTCCTCAACCATTTTTATAATAGCATCGGTTTTCTGTGGCATATATTCGTTGAAATCGTTGTAGTAGAGTTTAGTTCCCTCCGGAGCGTATTTCTTTGCAAATTCAAAAGCCGGCTTTATGAAAGACATATTGTCACCAAAAACCTTAATCCATGGTGAATTTTTTGATGCCTCTTCTTGTGTACCTGCTGGACGTGCTGAACCGTCGTCAAGCCAGCATTCGTTTACAACATCATATGCATAGAAATCTATTTCAGGATATTCTTTTTCGAGTGCCTCAAAGACGTTCTTTATATAGTTTTCGAGACGGGCAAGCATTTTTTCCTTTGAGACCCACTCACCGTTTACGTCATAGTTTTCCTTAAAGAACCATGTAGGTGTCTGCTGATGCCATACAAGAACGTGTCCACGCATAGGGATATTATTATCTCTTGCAAAATCAAGGAGTGACCTTGCCTGGTCAAGATTTACCTGTGGGTTAGTATCGTCTCCGGCTTGTGCCATGGCAAGACAAGCATTCTGGTCAAGAAGAGCATCGGGTTTCATTTCGTTTCCGGCAGTAAAACTGTTGCAGTGCTTTAAGATAAGGTCTTTTGTTGACTGCGGAGCAAGTTCCTTTACAGTAGCAACACCACCTATTTTAAAGTAATCGCTGTAAACATCTTTAAGTGACGGAATGTCTTCCTGAATGGAATATTTCGGTGCTTCTTTAAGTACAAAGTCATCAATATAGATGTTATCCGTACCGCCTTCAAAGTAAATCATAACATTGCTTACGTCAGCAGAAAAGCTTACTTTAATATCGGTTACTTCCTGCCAGCCGTTGCCGTTAAGGTTGGCAAGGTTTTCATAGTGTTCAGTGCCGGAAGCATCGGTATACTGTAAACTCATGGTGTTGCTTGTATAGTACTGTCCCATAACCTTTGCACTTACAAGGTAGGCTGTACCTGGTTCGCATATGTCATCAAGTTTGAAAGCAGGACCATTCCATGTCTTTGAACGTCCGCTTGCACAAAGTGATTTAGTACCACTAACAGCGTTGTCGGTACTTGCGGAAACTACAGTTGTGTCGTTGGCATTTCTTTTTGTGAATGCAGAAACATCACCATCTTCAAAGTCTGAGGAGTAAATTATTTTGCCTGCCGGAGCGGTTGCCGTTGAGTCTTCAGCATATACAGCCGGTACAGAAGAACACATCATTACAGCACCAATAGTGCCAGCGATGATATTCTTGAAATATTTTTTTTTCATTTGTTAATCCTCCATTAATAATTGTTTAATGCAATTTTAACATATTATAGTGTTTTTGTCAAGAGAATATGAAAATTTTTATACTGTTGCATTCTGTGAAAATTTCTGATATAATAATTATATTATAAAGAAAAGAGGTTAATAATTCATGAAAAAATTTACATTAATATTTACAGCTGTTATGTGTATATGTGTATCGTGCGGAAACAAGAGCGACTTCGGAGACAGTGATGCAGTTCAGGAAAAAACTCTGGTGACAGAAATTATCACACAAGTACCGGAAGTCGTTTCCAACCGGAAAGACGGTTACGATGAAATTATAAAATCATACAGGGAATGTATGGAAAATAGTAATCTTGGAAATATGATGCAACTTTCATATCCGGACAAATATTTTGACATATTCAGCTTTATGACTGAACTAAGCGGACTTACTGTCGGTGAGCTTATGGGTACTATGCAGAGTTACAACGCAAATACTATATGCATCAAGGATATTATTTCCGACGAAATAATGACCGATACTAAACCACTGGAAGATATGCTTTTAGAATTGTATGGCGAATATCAGGCTATAAGCGACTACATAGATGAGCAGGGTGGTACTGATAAGTTAGATAATGAAAAATTCAATGATTTTATGGATAATGCGGAATTTGACAAGGATAATATAAATCTTTATTTTAAACCCGATGAGGTGCATATTCTTAAATGTAATATGGAATCTACTGTTGAAACGGACGATGAACCAATAATTGATGAATATGAACAGGAATTTGTTGTTTATTATATCGACGGTGAGGGCTGGAAAATGGATACATATTCTGAAACGGAAGAATGATTTTTGCTTTTATGGAATAATCTTCATTTTATCTGAATATAATGTATTAAAAAAATGGAGGTAATTTTTTCATGCAGGACAAGAACATAAAACAAAATCAAAATCAAAATCAGAATCTTATTCTTGAAAACCGTAAGAATTTAAGTATTTCAGGAATAACAGATGTGGACAGTTTCGACGAAAAGGCTATATGTTTGTATACACAGTTAGGGGAACTAACCATACAGGGCAGGGAACTACATATTGACAATATGAGTATTGAAACAGGTGATATGACTATTACAGGTGATATATGGGCGGTTGTATACGGTGATAAGGAACGAAAATCACCCCTTTCGGCTTTAGGGAGACTTTTTAAATGAATGTTCCTGAAACTTTTTTTTCTGTAAGTGAGGAAATTTTTTTATTCGGTCTGTCATTCGTGTTCGGTATTATAATAGGCATATGCTATGATGTATTCAGAACGGCAAGAATATTATTTCCGCATAATACCGCCCTCGTCGTGATTGAAGACGTGGTATTTATGGCAGGATATGCGGTTTTTTTGTCGTCGTTTTCGGCTGTATTTGCACGCGGTGAACTGCGTTTCTATTATGTTATCGGAAACGCCATAGGGTTTATTTTTTATTTTTTTACAATCGGAAGTATCATTATTAGTGTAATGAAAAAAATATACTATACCGTCCGAAAAATCCTTGTATTCGTTTTCAGACCTGTACAGTCTGTTTATGTAAATTTACTGGAAAAAAGTCATAATTTTGTAAGAAATTCCGAAAATTCAGTTAAAAGAAATAAAAAAAAGTCTTTCCTATTGCTAAACCCCCCTGATTTGTTGTATAATAGAAAAGAAAATAAAAAAAGAAAGAACGTGAATAACGTTGCCGAAAAAAAAGAAAAAGAATGCAGGCAAAAAAAGCCTGTTTAATCGTGGACTGGTAAGGCTTGCAGCTGCATCGGTTATAATCGGTTGCGGCGCGCTTATTGTGACAACAGAAAGAGACTGTTCTGAAAAAGAAAAAGAATTATCTAAAATACAGGCTGAAATTGATGCATATGAAGCAGAAAATACGGAATTACAGCGTGTACTTGAAAGCGATGATATTTCAGATTATATGGAAAAAGTCGCCGTCGAGGAGCGTGGTTATGCCTATCCCGACGAAAGAAGATTTTATGATAAATCAAGGGACTAATTTTATAAGGAGTTATATATATTTATGCAGTTGGAAATTGGAAAAATCTACACCGGCAAAGTAAAGGGAATTACACAATATGGTGCTTTCGTCGATATTGACGGCGGTGGCACTGGTATGGTACATATTTCCGAAATCGCTAACACTTTTGTTAATGACATCAGCGAACATCTTACTGAAAATCAGGAGGTTAAAGTCAAGGTTATTGGCATAAATGAGGCTGGCAAAGTGAGTCTTTCTATCAAGAAAGCAGTCGAAAACCCTGAATCACAACACAAACCACGCCGTCAGAATGATAACCGTCGTAGCAAGCCGAATATCTATGAGCCGAAAAAGACTATCCCGCAGTCTGAAATGACTTTTGAGGATATGATGTCTCATTTCAAACAGAGCAGTGAAGAACGTATCTGTGATATAAAGCGTAATACCGACAGAAAAAACAAAACAAGAAGAAAATAATTTTTAAAGTCCTGTGAAATTAATTTCCACAGGGCTTTTTTTGATTTTTAAATGTGTCAATACTTTCTGAATATTAAACGAAAAGTAAGTGAAAACATTGCATTATTAAGATTTCTGTGGTATAATTAACAAGGCAAAAAAATTTTTTTGAAAGGTAAAAATTATGTTTGAATATAAAAAAATAATGGCACTTACAGCTTCCGTGCTGATATGTACAACGGCAATTTTTCCGGTTATGAATGCTTATGCAGAAGAAGAAATCACCACAGAAACGGTCTCCGAAGAAATGACAGATACTGAAATTATTGAAGATAATGAAATTACTGAAAATGATTCAGAAGCCAACGAATATATAACTTCCGGTAATTTTGTATATTCAGTTATTGATGATAACAATATATGTCTGGAGGGTTATACAGGTACTGAAACTGACCTTATAATTCCTGATACCATAGACGGCATGACCGTTACTGAATTAAGTGGCAAGGCTTTTGGTGATATTCCAGACCAGCCATACGAAACTATAAGTATTCCGGCAAGTGTTACATATATTTCAAAGGATAACCCGTTTATATACTGCTCGTCCTTGAGGGAAATAACTATAAGTTCAGAAAATAAGGAATATATCGTTGAAAATGGTGTTTTGTATACTGCTGATAAAAAACTGCTTGTATGTTATCCGCCACTTATGGAGGGGAAAAGTTTCATCATTCCGGAAAACGTAATTGAAATAGGTTTTGCCGGAATTTATGCTACACAGCTTGAGGAGATAAAATTTCCGTCAACGCTTGAGTATATAGGAAATTTCGGTGTAGGTGAAAATGTAAAATTAAAGTCTGCTGATATGAGCAATACAAAACTGGAAGCAATCGGTTTTTCTGGTTTCGGTGAGTGTACGGCATTGAGTGAAGTTCTTTTCCCTGATACTCTTGTTGAAATCGGAACGTGTGCATTCATTAACTGTTCGTCGCTTGCGGAGGTTACACTTCCGGAGTCTCTTACTACAGTGGAACAGTACAGCTTTACCGGTACAGCTATGACTTCAATTATAATTCCGGACTCTGTAACGTCCATAGGTTATTCAGCATTCGGCTATGCTGATGAAACAACACCTGTTGAAGATTTCCTTATAGTAGGTTCATATAATTCGCAGGCGTATGTATATTCAAAAGATTCCGATGAGGATTACGATTATAAGAATGATTTTGATTTTGTTACACCGGAAGCCTTTGCTGAACAGTCCGCATATGATGCACTTGACAAGGATATTTTTGAATATTTTGAGTATGCAACCATAAACGGTGAGGCTGTCATTACAAGATATTACGGCGGTGACCTGAAAGTAGAAATTCCGGACGAAATAAACGGTATGCCCGTTACAAGAATATATACAAGTGCTTTTGAGTCATCAACAGCTGAAGAAATAATAGTTCCGGAGTCTGTAAAGACTATTGACAAACTTGTATTTTATGGGTGTTCCCATCTTAAAAATCTTACAATAAACGGTGCTGAAACTATCGGTGAAAGTGTTTTTGTTATGTGTGATGCCCTTGAAAATATAACAATTTCCGGAAACTGTAAGGAAATTCAAGGTGATGAACCTTTCTTTTACTGCACAAATCTACAGTCAATCAATGTCACAGACGGTGACGGCATTTATTCGTCGGAAAATGGTGTACTTTACAATAAGGAAAAAACTACACTTTTAGCTTATCCGGCATCAAAGATTGATAAGGAGTTCAAAGTGCCGTCGGGTGTTACAGAAATATCCATGTCGGCGTTTTGTAATAACAATTATCTTGAAACTGTTGACTTATCCGGAGTTGAAAGAATAGGTGCATACGCATTTGAGGGTAGTAAAAGCCTTTCAAAAGCTGTACTGTCTGACAGCCTGAAAATAGTTGAGATATACGCTTTTGCGGACTGTCCGAAAATGAACAGTATAAGAGTTTTTGAAAGTACCGACGAAATAAGTGACTATTCTTTCGGATACTGTTTTGACAATTCCGGAAACAGTTCCTCAACTGATGACATGATGCTTGTTGACGGCTTTAAAATTTATGCTGATAAGGGTTCAACTGCCTATGATTATGCACAGGCTTGCAAAATAGAAGTTGTAAGTGGTACTATTGAAATTGGTGGGAAAAATGTATCAAAAGGCTTTATATGGGCTGTAGGTGGTATATTTGTAGCATTAGTAGCCGGAATTTCAGGTTTTGCGATATTCAAGAAATCAAAAAAGAAAGGAAAATAATATGAGTTTAAAAAAATTTTTTATTACCGCTGTCACGGCTGTAATGACATTTTCCTGCATGGGTACTGTAAATGTCTTTGCCGAAGATGGACTTATGAATCCCGATGAGACACTTACGGACGGAAATTTCACTTACGAACTTGTAAACGGCTCATATACTATAGTAGGCTGTGATGCAAATTCAATAATAAATGCAATTCCGTCCATGCGTAACGGCTATGCTGTAACGGCAATAGGCGATGGGGCATTTATAGGCTGTTCCGGAATATCAGAACTGGAAATCCCTGATACTATACGTTCCATAGGCATGAATGCATTTGCCGGTTGTACATCACTGAAAAAAGTAATAATTCCCGAAAATGTAACGGAAATATCATCATGTGCATTTATGCGGTGTACATCATTACAAGAAGTTGAATTGCCTGATACTCTCACAACTATAGGAAATTATGCATTTGCACAATGTGTAAGCCTTGAAAGTATGAAACTTCCTGAATCACTTACCGCGATAAATGAAGAAGCTTTTACAGACTGCTGGTCACTGAAAGAATTTGATGCTTCAAAATGTTCAGCATTTGTATTTGAAGACGGAATACTTATGAACAGTGCCAAATCTGAAATTTATCGCGGTTCTGTTGAACTGGAGGGCGATTTATACATTGATAACAATATAGCCATAATAAAACCGGGGGCATTTTCAGGTTGTGCCGGAATAGAAAGTCTATTTGTGCCTTCGTCGGTATCGACTATAGGTGCGGATGCTTTTTCAAACTGTTCCTCACTGAAAAAAATTGACCTTGAACAAGGTTTAAGTATATTGGAAGCCGGTGCTTTTATGTACTGTTCAGCACTGGAAACAGTTTCAGTACCGCTTACTGTCACAGATATAGCAGAAGAAACTTTTGCATATTGTACAAATCTTTCAAAAGTTATAATTCCGGAGGGGGTAACCTCAATAGGTGCAAGTGCTTTTTTAGGCTGTGAAAATCTCGAAAAAGTCAATATCCCGAAAAGCGTTGAGACAGTAGGAGATAATGCATTCGGATATACTACTGGTGAAGAGGATTTTGAAAAAATCGATGATTTCAGTATGAGTGTGTATTCCGGTTCAGGTGCTTTGAAGTACGCCAAAGAAAACGGCATAAGTCATACTGTAGCTGACAGGAACATAAAACAGATAGCTTTTATAATCATAGCAGTGGGACTTGTTATAGCAGTGGCTGTATTTGCGGTTGTACTCATGATGCGAAATAAAAAAGGTGCATCTGCAAGTGTGAAAAAAGCACGTAAAATTGAAGAAAAACAACAGGAAGAAGACAGCTATGAGGGTATTATAGACGACGATAAGTAATGATATAATAAGTATTATTACTATTTGTATTATTTCGGAAAAAAATTCTGTGTTTGCCGTTTTCGCCAAAAGAAAACGCGTTTATACAAAAAACTTTTATATCTGTGTTTTGTGAAAAGTCTTGACATTCCGTCCGAAAAAGAGTATTATTAAAGATAATAATTTTGTAAGGAGGAAATTTTTATGCTGACTGACATGAACAGTAAATTTCAGAAAGAGGGGCTTACATTTGACGATGTACTGCTTATTCCGGCAAAATCAGATGTTACCCCTAACATGATTAAACTTGGTACTAATCTGACAAAGACAATCCGTCTCAATACCCCTGTTATGACCGCCGCTATGGATACCGTTACTGATTCCCGTATGGCTATTGCTATCGCACGTGAGGGAGGTATAGGAATTATTCACAAAAATATGTCCATAGAACAGCAGGCAGAGGAAGTGGACAAGGTAAAGCGTTCAGAAAACGGCGTTATTGTTGACCCGTTCTCACTCACAGAAGACCATATCGTTGCTGATGCAGACGAACTTATGGGAAAATACAAAATTTCAGGTGTTCCGATTGTTGACGGAAAAAATAAACTTGTCGGAATTATCACAAACAGGGATATGCGTTTCCTAAATGATTATAGTTCTAAGATTTCCGAAGTCATGACTAAGGAAAATTTAATCACTGCACCTGTCGGTACAACTCTTAAAGAGGCACAGGAAATTCTCCGCTCAAATAAAATTGAAAAGCTCCCTATAGTAAATGACGACGGAGTTTTAAAGGGTCTTATTACTATTAAGGATATAGAAAAATCCGTACAGTTTCCTAATTCTGCCCGTGACAGTCGCGGAAGACTTTTGTGCGGTGCAGCTATCGGCGTAACTGCAAACGTACTTGAAAGAGCAAAGGCACTTATTGAAGCACAGGTAGACGTGCTTGTACTTGACTCCGCACATGGTCATAGTGCAAATATTCTTAAATGTCTCTCAATGGTCAAGGAAGCTTATCCGGATATTCCGGTTATTGCCGGAAATATAGCTACTGCTGAAGCCGCTGAAGACCTCATAAAAGCCGGTGCAGACTGCGTGAAAGTCGGCATAGGTCCTGGTTCTATATGTACAACAAGAGTTGTTGCCGGTATAGGTGTACCACAGATTACAGCTATATATGATGTTGCTTGTGTGGCACAGAAATATGGTATTCCGGTTATTGCTGATGGTGGTATAAAATACTCCGGAGATATTGTAAAGGCTCTTGCTGCTGGTGCTAACGTTGTAATGCTTGGTTCATTGCTTGCTGGTTGTGCCGAAGCACCTGGTGAGACTGAAATTTATCAGGGCAGACAGTTTAAAGTATATCGTGGTATGGGTAGTCTTGGTGCTATGGCTAATGGCTCTAAGGACAGATATTTCCAGGAGGGTGCTAAAAAGCTTGTTCCAGAGGGTGTTGAAGGTCGTGTGCCATTCAAGGGTTCAGTGGCTGATACTATTTTCCAGCTTGTCGGCGGTATACGTTCAGGCATGGGTTATTGTGGCTGTGAGACTATTCCGGAACTGCACGAAAAAGCAAAGTTCATAAAAATTACCGGAGCAGGTCTTAAAGAAAGTCATCCACATGATATTTACATCACTAAGGAAGCACCTAACTATTCTACACAAGTGGAATTATAATATTCACAGACAAAACGTAAAAAAGTCACACGCAAAATACCAAAAAATCCGGACACATATGTGTCCGGATTTGTTATTATAATATATAAATCTGCCCGTCAATTGTGTATATATATAGTGTCATGTCTGAACCCGTCCGCCTGGAAAACGAATAACTTCCGTTGTCATTTTCTAAAGAATATAATATATCTATTTCCACCATTTTTCTTGATGTTATTTCAGCGTCGGGGGATTTTTCATAAATTTTTGCATCAAGCTGTGAAAATCCCGTGTCTGAATCGTCATAGTTTTCGTCCTTGAGGGAATTTATAAGAATATAATTGAAATCATATTCACCATTTGTGTAACTGTCGACGATAATCTGATGTCTTGTATCAAGATAATCCTGAATGTCCGTATTTTCGTAATATTCCACAAGATATTCAAGATATGGCTGATAAGAGGTTTTCTGAATAAGTTCAGCATCACAAGTATTTATTGCTGAAATATAATCAGATATTTTTTTAGCCTCATCGGCAGTCATAAAACGTTTTTCATATGAAATAGAAATAGGTACTTCGTCGGGGTACAAATCAATCATAGTTGCACCGAATGGCAGTTCATCTTCATTGGCATTTAATCCGTCATATGCATTATCATTTACAAGCATATTCTTGCTTTCACCTAAAGAACCGGAACTTTCCTCACTGCATGACACGCAAGCAAGCATAAAAGCACACGCAAGAATTATAAATTTTTTCATATTAAAATCTCCTTATCCGAAAGTATAATAAATCCCATCTTTTTCAGCAAAGACAATTTCATATTCACTTAAAAGTAATATTTCCGTATTTTCAGAATTTTCAGCCATGACATAAAAAGTCATATGATAAAAATTATCAACATCATTTTTAACTTCCGTGTAGAAATCTTTTTCAAAAGTTTCGTCAAGTGATGTGAAAAATTCTTGTATAATTTCGTCGGTATTTTCAGCGGTTTTTTCAGCACGGAGACGGGTTATTTTAAAGTCACCGCCTGTTTTTTCAGTGAGACTTTTACGCTGATTTTCAAATGAAGTTTCAAGACCGTATTTATAATTTTTTTCAAGAAAATCTGTCATTTCATCGATATATGCCAGATAAAGACATGATTTGAATTTTTCAAAATCATTTTCGGCAAGCGACCGGAAATATTTTTCAAGAGTTAAAATTAATTCTTTTGGATACTCATCATCATTGAAGTAAAGTTTAGTACCGTCAGGACTGTATCTGTACTCACCTAAATTATAATCCTTGTCTTTTTCGTCAGGAGTTATTATTTCACCTACTTCACCGTCTGCAACGGAGGGTATTTCGGATATATTTTCTGAAACTGAATCTTTGTTATTGTCACCGCAAGCCGTCAGCATACAACAGCATAATATCGATGCTAAAAATTTTTTCATATTCCTACCTCATGTCATGTGATATTTAATAATAACTTCCCGACCTGTAAAATATATGTTTATCGTGTGTGGATTTCCGGAAAATTATTTAGCTCTATGCTTTGCTCTTTGTGAGTTGTTTAAAATTCTCTTGCGTATTCTGAGTGATTCGGGAGTTACTTCTAAAAGTTCGTCATCAGCAAGAAATTCAAGACAGTCTTCAAGACTTAAAATTCTGTGCGGTACAAGTCTTAAAGCATCATCACTACCACTTGCACGGGTATTTGTGAGATGTTTTTTCTTACATACGTTAACAACAAGGTCATCTGTTTTTGGTGAAGCACCAACAACCATTCCCTCATAAACCGGTGTGCCAGCCGGTATGAAAAGCTGTCCGCGTTCCTGTGCATTATAAAGACCATAAGTCACAGCCTCACCGGTCTCAAATGATACAAGAGAACCGGTTTTCCGTCTGTCAATATCACCCTTGTAAGCCTCATATCCCTCGAAAACGTGGCTCATAATGCCTTCGCCCTTTGTATCGGTCAGGAACTCACTCTTATAGCCGAAAAGTCCACGTGCCGGAATAAGAAACTCAATTCTTGTACGGCTACCCTGTGGGTGCATATTAGTCATTTCGCCCTTACGGCTACAAACTTTCTCCATTACAGAACCCACACAATCGTCCGGAACATCAATAACAAGACGTTCAATAGGCTCAAGTTTTCTGCCGTCTTCGCCCTCTTTGTAGAGAACACGGGGAGTAGATACGGCAAGTTCATAGCCCTCACGACGCATATTTTCAATAAGGATTGAAAGATGCATTTCACCACGACCGGCAACTCTGAAAGAGTCTGTAGTTTCTGTTTCGGAAACGCGTAAAGAAACATCTTTTAAAAGTTCACGGAAAAGTCTTTCACGGAGCTGACGTGATGTGACAAATTTTCCCTCACGTCCTGCAAATGGACTGTCGTTTACAGAGAATGTCATTTCAACAGTCGGTTCGCTGATTTTCACAAACGGTAACGGTTCGGGAGTATCAACCGCACATATAGTATCACCAATTGTGATATTTTCGATACCGGAAATCCATACTATATCACCGACTGTAGCTTGCTGAACAGGTACACGATTAAGTCCCTGTATCTGTAAAAGTGAAACAATTTTTGAATTATAGTTTTTCTTTGATTCCGTGTAGTCGCATACAGTAATCTGCTGATTTACTTTTATGTTTCCACGTACGACACGTCCAATACCTATTCTGCCGACATAGTCATTGTAATCAATAGACGAAATAAGCATCTGTAAGGGTTCATCTTCATTGCCTTTAGGTGGTTCAATGTAGTTTATGATAGTATCGAAAAGCGGTTTAAGGTCTGTACCGGTCTCATACTGACTGAGTGAGGCAGTTCCGCTACGTCCGGAGCAGAAAAGTATTGGACTTTCAAGCTGTTCATCGTTTGCATCAAGGTCAAGGAGGAGTTCAAGAACTTCATCGCCGATTTCGTCAAGACGTGCATCGGGACGGTCAATTTTGTTTACAACGACGATAATTTTATGACCCATTTCAAGTGCCTTTGAAAGTACAAAGCGTGTTTGTGGCATAGGACCTTCAGCGGCATCGACAAGGAGAAGAACACCATCAACCATTTCAAGAACACGTTCAACTTCACCACCGAAATCAGCGTGTCCAGGGGTATCAATGATGTTGATTTTTGTATCATTATACATTACAGAAGTATTTTTTGCAAGAATTGTAATACCTCTTTCACGTTCAATATCATTTGAGTCCATGACTCTTTCAGCGACGTTCTGATTTTCACGGAAAACACCACCTTGTTTCAACATTTCATCTACAAGAGTAGTTTTGCCGTGGTCAACGTGGGCAATAATGGCAATATTTCTTAAATCATTTCTAATCATTTTAAATTCCTCCGAATTATTTTTTTATATTAAACGTTCCTCAAAATCACAGGCGCAAACAACAGAATTATTTTTTTTCAGGAAATAAATAAATTGTCTTATGTTGTTTATATAGATATTTTCGGGGACGTTTTTGTTTTCAATATCAATAATGAATTTCCAGTATAGAAAATCAGGGTTTTCAGGAATATATTCTTTGTTTTTTCTTATATCCATATCACACCATTCCGAAACTATACCGGACAAAGCTATTTTCTGTCCGCTCACGAAATTTCTGATGTTTTCAAAAAAATCATCATATTCTGAAATCGTATCAATAAATATTTTGCAGTAAAGATTTTCAGTCATTGGTACACCTCAGAAATATTCAATATATATTTTAAGATTATTTTCATAGGCTCTTGTGAACGTTTCAACAAGAAGTTTCAGAACCTCATGACTTTCCGGAAATTTAATTTTTGAAGTATCAATATTTTTAAGTTGCTGTAAAGCTGATTTAATATCAGGGATTTTCCAGTTATCATTATCAAACTCAATGCACATATGATAATATTCAGCAAGACTTGTCCAGCCTTTTTCAGTGGGTTCAATAGTATCGATTATGTCACTGAAATAGCCGTCCCAAAGGTGTATTTTTTCAACGGGAAAATTGCCATCATAAAGATAGAAAGTATATTCCGGTTCGCCTTCAAAACCATCATAATACGTATAATTTTCAGTCATTTTTTCACCTCACAGCAGAATAAATATATTTATGCACAATATGATATATTTTCAGTGCAGAATAACTTTTTTTCCAGACATAAAAAAGCCCTTGCATACTGCAAGGCTGAAAATAAAATAACCCCGAAAATTTTTTTCGGGGAATTTCTGGTGGGAGAGGATGGATTCGGACCATCGAAGCTGAAAAGCAACAGATTTACAGTCTGCCCCCTTTGGCCACTCGGGAACTCTCCCATAATATAAAATCTGAAAAATTTTCCGGAAATTCCGGTAAAATGGAGCTGGTGGACGGACTCGAACCCCCGACCTGCTGATTACAAATCAGCTGCTCTACCAACTGAGCTACACCAGCTTGAATACTTATTTATGCTTGTCTCACTCGACTTATTTATTATATCATATAATTTTCATTTTGTCAAGTATTTTTTGAAATTTTTTTGAAAAAATTTTTTAATAGTAACTTCTCAAATAAAAACCTTAAACATTATATCATATAAATTTCGATTTGTCAAGTATTTTTTTTGAAAAAAGTCGAGGCGACAGGACTCGAACCTGCGGCATCTTGGTCCCAAACCAAGCACTCTACCAAACTGAGCTACGCCTCGAAAAATTATTCAGCTTGTCCATATCAAACAGCTTTTATATTATATCATAGTTTAATGGATATGTCAATAGTTTTTGAAAAAATTGTGATTATGTACAAAAAAGTCATTTTTGATTGTGCATAATTACTTAAAAATATACTGCCACATAGTGACAGTATATTTAAATGATTTCAATTAAAGTTCTTCCGTTTCATCATCTTCATCAGCAACAGTGGCATCTACAGCATCTGTAGCAACACTTTCATCTGAATCAGCAGTATCTTCTGAAGTCTCATCAGAAATTTCAAAATCTATTTCGTCGTCGTCATAGAAATCATCATCATCATCAAAATCATCATCGTAATCATTGCCAGAATTGTCCTTAAGAATGTTCTTTACAACTGTTCCGACAGCCACAGCAGCACCAACGATGAGTGCACCAGCTAAAAACTTATTCATTGTAATTCCTCTTTTCTTCGCAAGAATTTTTATTTATCGAACCGCTTGCAAACGGTCGGCGATAACCATAATTATATCATACTTTTCAGACAATTTCTATAAAACTGCCTGTAAGCTGATTTATTATTTTCGTTTATTATAACACAATAATTTCTGTTTGTCAAGAAAAATTTTATATTAATATTTTAATACTTTACATATTGTTTGTCAAAAACATCAGAATTGACATAGCAGTTATTGGTGCAGTTTCACAGCGGAGTATTCTTTTTCCTAACCATACGCGTACCGCACCAGCATCAACAGCTGATTCCGCCTCACTGAAATCAAAACCGCCCTCACTGCCGACGACAAGCCCGATTGTTTTCACTCCATTGAAATCAACATCACGGAAAGAAACACCGCCCTGCTCCTCATATAAGATAATATTTCTGTCAAGTTCTTTCATCATGTCAAGAGCCGTTTTGTAACTTACTATAGATGTTACTTCCGGAATAACTCCCCTGCCGGACTGTTTTGAAGCCTGTTCAGCTATTTTTTGCAGACGTGGGAGTTTCTTTAAAAAGTCTTTTTCGTCTGGACGTGATACACAACGTCTTGTAAGAACAGGCACTATTCTTGATACGCCTAATTCAACGCTTTTCTGTATGATATATTCAAGTTTGTCCATCTTCGGTACAGCCTGAAAAAGAGTAACATTGACAGTAGGTTCAGAAGCACAGATATTTTTTGAAATCAGGCCAAGATATACGATGTCCGGAGTAATATTATTTATTACACAGTTGTAGTCTGTGCCATTACAACAGACAGTTATTTCCTCACCTTTTTTCATTCGGAGTGAACGACCTATGTGATTTGCGTCACTGCCAGTAAGGATAATATTATTCTCATTGATTTCATTTACAAAAAATCGTGGCATAAAGTTCACCGCCGTTATGAAAATTACTTTCACTATTATATCACATAAATTAAAGTTTTGCAAGTGAATTTTAAATAAAAAACACAGTATCGTTATATTATACAATATAAACAGGATTTTTTTTGCAAAATGCCGAAAAAATACATTGTTTTATTTTTGTACACAGTTTGTTAACAAATTATTTCAAAATTATGTTATAATTATGATAGCATTTTATAGTATTTTTCATAAAAATCAAGTCTTTTAACTATGAGAGGAGAATTTGATATGTCCAAAGGAAAACTCAAGAAAAAAATCATGGCATTTGCCTCATCTGCCGTTATGGCGGTGTCGTCGCTTGCCGGTGCTGTTGCAATGCCTACATCAGCCGTTGACGAATCTGCTTTAGGTCTTGATAATTACGCAAAACTTTTACAGTATTCGCTTTATTTCTATGATGCAAACTATTGTGGTGTCGGTGCAGGTGAAAAGTCACATTTTTCATGGCGTGATGACTGCCACACAGACGGTACAGCTAACGGCGGTTTCCATGATGCTGGTGATGGCATTATATGCGGTATTACAGAAGGTTTTACAGCCTCAACACTTGGCTGGCTCTACTATGAGTACAGGGACGAATTTTATAGAACCGGCACTTATGCACATTTCAAGGATATAAGCAAAGAGTTTGCAGAATTTTTCAAGACCTGTACAACTCTTGACGGCAACGGAAATGTAACAAAATTCGTCTATGAAATCGGTGACGACGGTGCAGACCATGGCAAGTGGAGAGCTCCGGAACTTATGTCAAGAAACAGCAGTGAATACTACTCCACTACCGACGGTGCAAGTAATACCGCCGCACAGTACGCCGCCGCACTTGCACAGCAGTATATAAATTTCGGCGATGAGGAGTCACTCACATATGCAAAGGCACTCTATGACTTTGCCGCAAAGAACCGCAAAATGACTTATGACCAGCAGACATATCAGGATAAGAGCGTTGAAGACGATATTGCATGGGCTGCCGGTTGGCTTTATCTTGCAACAGGTGAACAGCCTTATCTTGATGCAAACAGCAAGGACACCAGTACAACTAATGACTGGGTAAATGACTATTATTACGGCGGTGTATGGCTTGGTGCGGCTATAATCAATGCTGAAATCACTGGTAACTGGTCTAAGCCGGTTAGCTATATTCAAAATGTTGTAAATCAGAATCAGAATAAATTCTATGTCATGAACTCATGGGGCAGTGCAAGACATAATACCCTCATGCAGACTTGTGCATTAGTTGCAACAAAACATAAAGAAAAATCCGGTGCGGATTTTGCCGAATGGTGCAAAGGTCAGACAGATATGATACTGGGCAAGAATAATGCTAATGTTTGTCTTGTTGTAGGATATAATGATGTTTCAGCTACATCACCACATCACCGTGCAGCGTCCGGACTTTACGTCGGCGACGGCTGGGAAGAGTGGAACAGCTGGAACGGCGACTATGCAAGTGTTCCTACAAGCCATACGCTTTATGGTGCATTATGTGGTGGTCCTACAAGTGAAGATTTCAGTACATTCAGAAAACTTGATGCCAAAGATGCGACTTCAAACGAAGTAGCTCTTGACTATCAGGTGGGACTTGTCGGTGCGGCTGTAGGTCTTTATCATGAATACGGTACTGGTAAGGTAGTTGAAACTATCGGAGCTGATGTTACAGTATATCCGGAAGAAATAGCCGCCGCAAATGGTAAGATGCCTGAGGGTATGGAGACAATACCTACAACAACAGAAACGACAACAACAGAAACTACTACTGAAACTACCACCACAACAGAAACAACAACTGCTACACAGACAACAGTTTCAGTTGATACTATCATTACGACTACTGCCAGTGCAACAACAACTGTAGGTGACCACACACCTGTAGATGTTTCATTTGTTGACAGAATAAAAGAAATTGACGAATATACCAGAAATATTGAATTTGTAAATAAGGGTCATTTTGTAGTTAAGAATGATGAAATATTTGCAAAACTGGTAGAAATCGGTGTGGGTAATGTTGTAAATATCAGTTTCAAACAGATTGAACTTTTCATAGGTGATGTTTACCGTCTTGAAAAAGTAGATTTAAAATTCGGTGATGCTAATCAGGACAATGAAGTTAATGTTTCAGATGCTGTACTTATAATGCAGTCACTTTCAAATCCGACTGATTATAAACTTTCTGAAAATGGAGCAAAGTGTGCCGATGTAGTGGATAATGGTAGTGGCGTTACTGCTATGGACGCACTTGCTATACAGATG
>CAMWQI010000019.1 GCA_947176345.1 uncultured Ruminococcus sp. | reverse complement strand
GCGAACATGATTTATCCGAAGCTATCCGCAGAATTTACGATATGTTTATAAATTCTGAAAAGATATAATAATAAATTTTCCCCGTCTGAAAAAAGTCGGGGATTTTTTTGTGAGTTATATATGAATTTACATACTGAATATATTGTTAAATTTGTATATACATATAAAAATGCAAATAAAACTTGTCAAAGTATTGACAAGTTTACTTGGCTATGTTATAATACAGTTGACAACAAAACTTGTCAATGATTAAATGGAGGTATTTATTATGAACAGAGAAGAAATTCTGCAAAAAAGCAGAAATGAAGGTTTTGACGAAATGGAAATGCAGGTACACGACAAGTCTATGAAATGGACTTATATCGTTCTTGTGCTTAGTGCCACAGTTTTTGCATTTATCCGTGCAAATGACGGACTTCCGGTTATGGACTTGTGTGCAACAGTCAGCCTTTCAGTTTTTACAGGTAATATATATCGTTTTATCAGAACAAAGTATACTTACAATCTTGTCATAGCAGTTATAATGTTGCTGATTTTTGTTTTTGCAACAATAAGATTTTTTATGGGGCATTGATTATGGACGATAAACTCATATTAAAAAACCGTCTGAAAGAAGCACGTGCTGAAAAGAAACTTTCACAGAACGCCCTTGCTGAAATGATAGGTGTTTCACGAAATACAATAAGTTCCATTGAAACAGGTCAGTTTAACCCTACTGCAAAGCTTGCACTTATACTTTGCATTGCTCTTAACAAAAAATTTGAGGATTTATTTTTCTTTTAATGTGACACGGTGTAAGCGAACATGATTTATCCGAAGCTATCCGCAGAATTTACGATATGTTTATAAATTCCGAAAAATCTTTATAATTTAATAATAAAATTCCCCTTGTCCGTAAAATGACAGGGGAATTTTTTTGTTAGTATGAATTGGATATCCTGAATTTCCATTCAAAAGCCTGTGGGTTTTCATTAAGATTTTTCCAGTCGTTTTCGTCGGGAATATATTTTTTTATATCATCAAAAATAAAAATATTTTTATGCTTTACACATTCAAGACCTTGCATAAAACGCCTTAATTTGTATGCATTCTCAATATTTGGCATTTCCCGTGCTATGCTGTCCGGATATTTATATTCACTTTCCTGAACGAATGAATTTTCCAGCAGATAGCCATATATTTCATGCAATGCGTTTTCCGGAAATGGTATTTCAAAGTCTTTACTTGTATATTTCTGTCCGGAATACTTGTTTGCAATTTCAATAAGACCATCACGAACATCACTGAAAAACCATGAACACCAATAACATATTTCAATATAATTATCCTCAAAAAAATCATAATCCCTGCTGATAATATGACCAGTTTTCTTTTCAGTAATTTTTGTTTCAATATATAAATCTAAACCCATATTTTCACCTCTTATGAAAAAGTTGTTATTATTCGATTACGCATATACATCAGAATTTATCGTTCTGAAATATATTTCTGTACTTCATCAGAAGTCAATTTTCGTATTTGTGTATTTGCATATTCCTTATATTCTGCAACAGTGAAAATAGGTTTCATACGTTTACAAAATTTACCTTTATTCTTTTTTAAGTATAACTGCAAATCCTTATCACTTGCAAAAATTTTATAAGAATGTCTGCCGTTTTCATTTTCTATTTCATAAATACCACAAGATTTTTTCATACTGTAATCAGCAGTACGCAAATACATTTTTGCAATTTCTAATGACTTGAAAGGAAAATTCCATCTTTGCAGTCCACGTTTAGGGTCACGTTCAATACAGATACACCGTCCACAAGTCCCACAAATATATTGCGTATGATTTTGTAAACATTCTATCGGATTTAACAACGGTGTTATTCTATTTTCATCAATATAACATTCAATACAAATTATTATTTCACTTCCTTAAAAATACCGATTTATCTTGGTAATAATTATACGCCAAAACCGTTACACTGTCAATAGAAACGCCATAGCGCTTTTGACTGAAAATCATAAGTGCTATGGCGAAAACCTCTTTATGAGTGCCGCTCTTTAATATCCGTCCCTTTTATTTTTATCTTACTTTTTTAGCAATATCGTCAACGAGTTTCATAACTAAATCATTCTGTGACATTGAGCCTAAATCACCCTCACGTCTTGAACGTACCGAAACAGTACTGTTTTCAACTTCCTTGTCACCAATAGTGAGCATAACCGGCAGTTTTTCGACAGTTGCGGAGCGTATCTTGTAACCGACTTTTTCGGCTCTGTCGTCGATAGTGGCACGTATTCCGACAGCCTCAAGTTTTGTGAGTACCTCATTACAGTATTCAAGATGTCTGTCTGCAACCGGAATAATTCTCACCTGTTCCGGAGCAATCCACAACGGCATTGCACCAGCATATTTTTCAATCATATATGCGAGAGTTCTCTCATAACAGCCGAGTGACGTTCTGTGAATGATATACGGACGCTTTTTAGTACCGTCAACATCGACGTATTCCATGCCGAATTTTTCAGCCAGTAACATATCAATCTGAATTGTAACAAGCGTATCTTCCTTGCCATAGACGTTCTTATACTGAATATCAAGTTTAGGACCATAGAAAGCCGCTTCGTCAATACCTATTTCGTACTCAACACCGAGATGGTCAAGGATTTTAGCCATAACAGCCTGTGCCTCTTCCCACTGTTCAGCAGTACCCTCATACTTGTTTTTAGGATTTGACGGGTCCCACTGTGAAAATCTGAAAGTACAATCTTCAAGCAGTCCGACAGTGCCAAGCATTTCCTTTGCAAGTTCGAGACAGTCTTTAAATTCTTCTTCGAGCTGGTCAGGACGGAGTATAAGATGTCCTTCAGAAATGGTAAACTGTCTCACACGGATAAGACCGTGCATTTCACCGGAGTCTTCCTTGCGGAAAAGTGTTGAAGTTTCGCCAAGTCTCATAGGCAAATCACGATATGAACGCTGTCTGTTAAGGAATACCTGATACTGAAAAGGACAGGTCATCGGACGGAGTGCAAAACATTCTTTTGTTTCATCTTGCGGGTCTCCGAGAATGAACATTCCGTCAAGATAGTGGTCCCAGTGACCTGAAATTTTATATAACTCACGTTTTGCGAGATAAGGTGTTTTAGTAAGTAAATAGCCATGTTTCTGTTCAACGTCCTCAACCCAGCGTTGCAAAGTCTGAATAACTCTTGCACCTTTCGGAAGAATAATCGGGAGTCCTTGACCGATACAGTCAACAGTTGTGAAATATTCAAGTTCACGACCGAGTTTATTATGGTCACGGAGTTTAGCCTCTTCACGCTGTTTAATATCTGCCTCTAAATCGGCATTTTTCGGATATGCAGTTGCATATACACGTGAGAGCATCTTGTTTTTTTCCGAACCTCTCCAGTAAGCACCCGTACATGAAAGCAGTTTGAATGCCTTGACCGGTGCGGTTGTCATGAGGTGAGGACCAGCACAAAGGTCAATAAATTCGCCTTGCTGATAGAATGAAATAGGCTCACCTTTGCCGGCGTGTTCTTCACAAAGTTCAACTTTATATGGTTCGTCCATTTCCTTGAGTTTAGCAATAGCTTCTTCCGGTGAAAGTTCAAACTGTTCCAGTTTAAGACCTTCTTTGACAATTTTTTTCATTTCTGCTTCGATTTTTTCAAGTTCCTCCTGTGTGAACGGCTTTTCAAGGTCGAAATCATAGTAAAAACCGTTATCAATTGCCGGACCTATAGCAAGTTTTGCATCGGGATAAAGCCTTTTCACAGCCTGTGCAAGAATGTGCGATGCAGTATGCCAGAAAGTTTTTTTACCGTCTATGCTGTCAAAAGTGCATACTTCAAATTCACAGTCGCTGTCAATGACAGTTCTTAAATCCTTGACTTCGCCATTGATTTTAACACAGCATGATGCTTTGTAAAGCCCCATACCGATACTTTTTATAATTTCGTAAGCCGGTGCAGAATTTTCAATTTCCCTTACACTACCGTCTTTGAGAGTTAATTTAATCATGATTTTTCATTCTCCTTTTAGTTTAATTTTCCTGTCACTTCAATGCCGTTGTCGTATCCTAATTCCATAGAAAGCGGCGTAAGATAGCCGTCTGTGCTGTCCACATTGAAACATACCACAACACCGTCCTCGTCAATATCAATATATGCACTTGTGATTTGCAGACAATCCGCAAGGATTTCAGATGCTCCACTGTAGTAACCCTCATCAGCGATAATTTCGGCGATTTTTTTCTTGTTGCGGTTGAGCTTGTCAAGTTTCTGTGCTATTTCGCTGAAATTATCCATAATTTCAGCTTCTTCTTCAACATAGAAACGGACAGTCACTTTACGTTCCCACAATTTGTAGGATATTTCAAAAGCCTCTTCCTTTTCGTTGTACTTAATTTGACTCATAAAAAAATTCATCTCCTTATTAAATAAATATTTTAAATAAAAAAGTCCCCCACGCCTGTACAGGCATAAGGGACGATTATAAAACCGTGATTCCACCCTGATTCACACAGGAAAAAAACTCCTGTATCTCATTAGCTCAGTAACGGGAGCAACCGGCGTTTATTGGACGCACTCAAAGGCGGTGTGCTTAATGTTTAACCGTTGACTGTCTCACAGCTAATGACAATCTCTCTGTAAATGGCACTGCAACAAAAAGCCTTCCTCATCATAGATTTCATATATTAAAATAATAATAGCACATAATTCCGGACTTGTCAAGAGTTATTTTCATGAAAATTGCATCTTGCAAGCATCGCAAGCGTTATAGAAATATTTTCGTTATGTATAGTTATTCCTTTAGGGACTTTCAGGTGTACAGATGCAAAATTAAGTATATATTTTATGCCCGATTCTGCCATTATATCGCAGACTTCCTGTGCCGATTCCTCCGGAACTGTTATAATGCCTATTTCAATATTTTTGTTTGTACAGAAATTTTTCATTTCACTGATATGATATACGGGCTTGCCGTTTATGTAAGTGCCGGTTAAATTTTCGTTGCAGTCAAAACCGCATAGCATGTCAAAACCGTATGCTGAAAAACTATCCGAACCCATCATAGCTTTTCCGAAATTTCCCACACCTGCAACTATAACACCATCATGATTTTCAAAGCCTAAAAAATGTCCTATATCGCTTATAAGTTCAGCGGTGACATATCCGGTGCGTGGTCTTCCACCACGGCTTACGGTGGCAAGGTCTTTTCTTACCTGAACGTCATTCAGACCAAGTGCGTCGGCTATTGCAGTGGCGGAAATATTTCCGTTTTTGTGTTTTCCGGAAAGCGACATAAGATAATTCAGGTACACGGGAAGACGCTGTAAGGTCTGTGTAGTTATATTTTTACTCATACAAAGTCCTCCCTTAAAAAAATCCGGAAAAAATTACTTATTCTGAATATATTCGTCAATAGCGGCAGCGGAGGCTTTTCCAGCACCCATAGCAAGAATTACCGTTGCCGCACCCGTCACGGCATCACCACCGGCATAAACGCCCTCTTTTGAGGTAAGACCGTTTTCGTCTGTAATAATACCGCCCCATTTTTGTGTATCAAGTCCGGCTGTAGTGGACTTGATAAGAGGATTAGGTGAAGTACCTATTGACATTATAACGCTGTCTGTTTCGATTTCAAAGAATGCATCCGGCACGGGTACAGGCTTTGCACGTCCGGAAGCGTCCGGTTCTGAAAGTTTCTGTTCCTGACAGACTATACTTTTTACCCACCCATTTTCATCGGCTTTGATTTCAACGGGATTTGTAAGGAATTTGAAAATAATTCCCTCTTCTTTAGCGTGTTCGATTTCCTCAAGACGTGCGGGGAGTTCTTTTTCTGTACGTCTATAGACAACATATACTTCCGCACCCATTCTCTTTGCACAACGTGCGGCGTCCATAGCGACGTTACCGCCACCGACAATAACAGCTTTTTTTCCGGCTTGTATAGGAGTTGCACTGTTCGACTTGTAAGCTTTCATTAAATTAATTCTTGTAAGAAATTCATTTGCAGAATAAACACCATTGAGATTTTCGCCCTTTATGTTCATGAAACGTGGCAGACCTGCTCCAGAACCTATGAAAACGCTTTCAAATCCTTCTTCTTCAATAAGCTCATCAATGGAAATAGTTTTTCCTACAACTGTATTTGTTTCGATTTTAACACCAAGCTCTTTCAGTCCGTCAATTTCTTTTTGAACTATGGATTTAGGAAGTCTGAACTCCGGTATACCATATGAAAGAACACCACCGGCAACGTGCAGTGCCTCAAAAACAGTTACATCATAGCCTTTTTTAGCAAGGTCACTTGCACAGGCAAGTCCCGACGGACCAGAACCGATTACAGCAACTTTGTGACCATTTGAAACAGGTTTTTCAGTTTTAGTTTCAGGCTGTGCATTGTGCCAGTCTGCAACAAATCTTTCAAGGCGACCTATTGCAACAGGTTCACCTTTTATACCGCGTACGCATTTTGCCTCACACTGTGTTTCCTGCGGACATACTCTTCCACATACAGCTGGCAATGAACTTGATTTTGTGATTATTTTATATGCTTCTTCAAAATTTCCCTTTGCTACTTCAGCGATAAATTCCGGAATATCAATCTGTACCGGACAACCATTTACACATGGTTTGTTTTTGCAGTGGAGACATCTTTTTGCCTCATCAATAGCCTGTTCTTCAGTGTAGCCCAGTGCTACCTCATCGAAATTTTTATTTCTTACGTCCGGATTTTGTACGGGCATTTCGTTCTTTTTTAAAGACATATTAGCCATTTTTTTCGACCTCCTGTTTGAAAAGATTACAAGTTTCATCATGTGCCTTGCGTTCAAACGGTTTGTACATAGCACCTCTTGCCATAGCCTCATCAAAGTCTATAAGGTGACCATCAAATTCAGGACCATCAACACAAGCAAATTTTGTCTCTCCGCCGACCGTGAGACGACAGCCACCACACATTCCCGTACCGTCAATCATAATCGGGTTCATTGATGCTACTGTAGGAATTTCGTACTGCTTTGTAAGTTGACATACAAACTTCATCATAATCAGCGGACCTATGGTAATTACACGGTCATATTTTTCACCATTCTCAATAAGTTTTTTAAGTGCGTCGGTGACAAGACCCTTTTCACCCACTGAACCGTCATCGGACATAAGCACGAATTTTGAGCTTGCATTTCTGAACTCATCTTCTAAAATAACTAAATCTTTATTCCTGAAGCCTACTATAGAATGAACCTCAACGCCGAGTTCGTGGAGTTTCTTTGCGACAGGGTAGGCAATAGCACAGCCCACGCCACCACCAACTACAGCTACTTTTTTAAGACCATCTGTTTCAGTGGCACGTCCAAGAGGTCCTACAAAGTCATGCAGACAATCACCCTCATTCATGTGATTGAGTTTTTCGGTAGTACCACCAACAATCTGGAATATAATTGTAATTGTACCTTTTTCGCGGTCAAAATCTGCTATTGTAAGCGGAATGCGTTCACCGTCCTCATCAGTTCGGAGGATAATAAACTGTCCCGGTTCGCATTTTTTAGCGACTTTCGGTGCATTGATTTTCATAAGTGTAACAGTCGGATTAAGACTTTTCTTTTCTAAAATTTCAAACATAAAAAAATTTTCCTTTCATAAAAATGTGCCGTCACATCGACGGCAGGAGAGTTCATTTAATATTATATCATATAAACTGTCCGCATGGAAATATAAATATTTCAATATCGATATTCTGTTATCGATATTGAAAGTGATGAATAAAATTTGTTTAAATATACAATCTGCACAAATATCATCTTTTCAGTGCGGATTAAAATAAAATCATATTATAGTTTCCGGAATATCTTTATTCTGTTTTTTATATATCAGCGGTATTCATAAAAAGCCGTTTCATTGCGTACTTCATAGAATTTATTTACAAGTTTCAGCTCCATATCCGAAAGTTTATGACCAGCCGAATATATCATCATATCCTTGAAACTGTTGTCACTGAATGAACATTTACGCTGAACAAGATTATATTTTCCACAAAGACTTTCCGGCACTGGAGAGTCAAGCATGAACGATACCGGAACAGTAAGCAGAAAATCCAATGCACTTCCCCTGTCATACATACATACCTTGCGGAATGGTATATCTGCCGGACGGTTTGAAGCAAAAAGTTTTTCCACTGCTCCGGAAACATATGGTATAGCATCGTCTCCCTGCGTAAGTTCTATATAATTACATGAGAGGTCAGAATAACATAGATTTTCATTTTCAGCGACGGGGTGTTCAGCGGACATTACTGCAAGCATTTCAAATTCCCATAATAGTTTGCTTTTAAGATTTTTTTCCTCTAAGAAATCCATGAAATATTTTTCATGTGCGGTATTGAAACGTATTATTCCGAAATCATAGCCGTTGTCGCGGACGTTTTCAATGGTACGCATGGAGTTTGTCTCACAGAAATACACTTCCATATCGTCAGAATTTCTTGTTTCAGCGATATATTCAGAAAAAGCCTTTGAGATATAGCCGGTGCGTGGCACAGATATGCGGAGTTTGTTGTTTTTGTATTTTTCCGGAGAATGTATAGCCTCCATGTTGTCAATCTGCATAAGCACTTGTTTTGCATAGCCTAAGAATTGTAGTCCCTGTTCAGTGGGTATAACACCCTTTGAAGTACGCCGGAATATAGTTATTTTCAGGGTATTTTCAAGTTCTTTTATAGCCTTGCTAAGATTAGGCTGTGCCATGTAAAGATTTTCGGCAGCCTGCGTGATTGAACGTGTTTTTTCAATTTCCACAGCATATCTGAAATGAAGTGTATTCACTTTTTACCTCCTTATAATTATTTTTCCTCTACAGAGTAGTGACGTACTTTTTTCTTGACGGGGATTTCCAGCATGGGTTCGGGTTCAGGCTTTTCAGGTTCAGGGGGTATGAAATCACTTTCCGGAATATCTTTCACGGGTTTGCAAGGATTTCCGACAGCCACAACACCTGATGGAATATCTTTAGTTACAACGCTTCCGCCACCAATAACAACGTTATCGCCTATAGTCACACCAGGCATAACACAGACATTACCGCCAATCCATACATTACTACCGACCTTAATAGGCTTTGCGTATTCAAGACCTGTATTGCGTGCCTTATAGTCAAGTGGATGACCAGCCGTATAAAATCCACAGTTTGGTCCTATAAAGACGTTATCACCGAAAATTACCTCTGCACAGTCAAGAATTACAAGATTGTGATTTGAATAAAAATTATCACCGATTATTATATTATAGCCGTAATCACAGAAAAAATTAGCCTCAATCCACGTATTTTCGCCTCTTAATGAAAGAAGTCTGTCAAGGAGTCTGTTTTTTTTCTGAAAATCATTATAAGTAGCTGAGTTGTATTCCGCACATAATTTTTTAGCATTTATTCTATCGGCAACAAGTTCCTTGTCGTTGCCATTGTAGAGTTCACCAGCCTGTTGTTTTTCCTTTTCGGTCATAGAAATTCTCCTTTACATTTTACTGCCTTTACTGCCCTTTGCACCGAAACTTCCACCATTAGCAAGAATATTAGTATCAAACGAATAGTTTATTTTTTCGTCCATTCTGTAGCGTTTAAGTGCAAGCTGTATGAGTTTTTCGAGAAGTTCCGGATATTTAACACCCTTAGGTTGCCACAGATAGAATGCAAGCGAACCAGGGATAGTATTTATTTCGTTTATGTAAACTTTATTGTTATTCATATCAATCATAAAATCTATACGTGTAACGCCGTTACAGCCAAGATAACGGAAAGCATCAACGGCAGTTTTTCTTATAAATTCGTCCTGTTCAGGTGTGATGTCAGCCGGAATTTTTCTTTTAAGACTTGCCATGCCCTTACTTCCACCAGATTTTCCGCCACCGACGTATTTCTGTTCAAAACTTAAAATATCATCATTACTTGCCTGTATGGGTTCTTCACATACGGACGCTTCAGCGGATTCACTGTCACCGACTACTGAACAGTTTACCTCCTTGAGATTTACGACGGCTGGCTCTACTAAAATTCTGTCGGAAAATTCAAAAGCATTTTCCATTGATTTTATAAGACCGTCTCTGTCATTGGCTTTGGAAATGCCCACGCTTGAACCTAAATTTATAGGCTTTACGATAACCGGATAGTTAAATTTCTTTTCGACTTTATCGGCACATTCTTCGATTTTGTCAATCTCAAATGACGAAAATCTGCAACAGTCAAGAACAGGAAAACCGGCATCTTTGAGCAGGATTTTCATAACGAATTTATCCATACCCACAGCAGATGCAAGAACATCACAGCCCACGTATGGAATGTCAAGTGTCTGTAAATAGCCCTGTAAAGCACCGTCTTCAACGTTAGTACCGTGTACTATCGGGAATGCTATATCAACATCTGAAATCAGATTAGAACCGAATTTCTTCATTTTCTGTCTGATAAGCTGGACTTTTCCCTCACTTCTCACAAAAACACAAGCAGTACATTCTTTAAGCATTTCCGGAATATTCTTGTATGAATTGATGTCAAAAAGTTTTTCACCTGTCCAGAACTCATTCTGTTTTGTCATGTATACCGGAATTATATTATATTTTTCCTTGTTAATGCTTGTCATAGCCTGAACTGCTGAAATGACAGATACTTCATGCTCAACGCTTTTTCCGCCGAAAAGTACAGCAAGATTGATTTTCATAATAAAAATTACTCCTTTTATATAAAATTAATAATTGTCGGGTAAATCGTTTTCCAGAAGGACGATTTTTTTCTTGTCGGTCTTGTATTCGTTGACTTTGGCTATAGCCTCATTGAGACCGTCCGCCACATAGACGTTATCCATGTTATAGCCGGTGGACTTTATACCGTTATATATGGGTACTGTCTGATTTTTTCCGACAAGTATAATATAGTCACAGGATTTTGAGGCTTCCACACCGAACTCAAAGTTTAATTCTTCTTGTTTTGCACCTAATTCAACCATTCCCGGTGTGACAAGTATTCTGCACGCATTGAAAAGACTAAGTACATTAAGTGCCGCACGACAGCCATTAGGATTAGAGTTGTAGGCATCGTCAATATACGTAAGATTTCCGCCCTTGTCAAGAAGTTGTAATCTATGCGGTACAGGCGAAATGCGTTTAACGGGGAGCAGGAGTTTTTCCATTGGTATTCCTATACCGTGACAGTATGCAATAGCTCCTAAAACGTTCTGGACGTTGTGTTCACCTAACAACTTCATTGTAAAGCGACAGCTTTCACCGGACGGCGTTGTGACAGTAAATTCCGTTCCCCTGTCCGATACAGAAATATCACTTGCACGATAATTATTATGTTCTTTAAGTCCATAAAGAAACACATTTTTATATTGTGGAGCTTTTTTCATTATAAGGTCGTTGTCGCCGTTGAGATAGATTTTACCACCGACTGACTGTATGCTGTCGGCAAGTTCAAACTTTGTATTTAAGATGTTATCAATTGAACCGAAAGTCTCTAAATGCTGTTCGCCTACAGATGTAATAATAGCATCATGTGGATGGGCAATTTCACAAAGTTCCTTGATTTCGTGTACACGTCTTGCACCCATTTCACATATGAAATATTCATGTGTAGGTTTGAGGTGTTGACGGACTGTTATAGTCACGCCCATAGGTGTATTGAAACTTTCGGGAGTTTTGAGTGTGTTATATTGTGAACTCAACAACTCACTTAAATAAAATTTCATACTTGTTTTGCCGTAACTTCCTGTAATGCCGATTTTGTGGAGGTCAGGCATATCGGACAAAATTCTTTTAGCGTCATTAATGTACCAGTGCTGTATATAGGTTTCAATGGGCTTGTTAATCAGATTTGACAACGGCACAAGCAACGGCGTTAAGTAAAGTGCAGAGTTTACCATAATAAATGGCAGAATATTATCAAAAGGTTGCCAATATTCACACTTGCACGGTGTACTTCCGGAAATCGTACCTATTGCATACATTATAGCAACCAGTATAAAGAATGTAGTCATCATTCTTTTTACACGGGCGGTATATTTAAGAGGTTTCTTGAACTTCTTTGACGGCTTATTCTCAACCACAAACAATGCGTTAAGTAATCCGAAAAATATAAGCAATGATGCATGATAATCTGTCACAAGCATGATAAACTGTCCCGCAAAAAGTACAAGCGGAAAAATATATCTCTTAAAATTCTTTTTCATCCACCACGAATGTTCAGGGGTTTTGTAGCCGTTAAGCTGTAGCATATGCAGTTCACGCAAGCCATAGAATATTATCCCGACAAGCGTTATAATAGCGTATATGCAGAAAAATATAGTACACATTAAATAATCTCCTTATATTTTTTGATTGAATAAAAGGGTTTGTTGAGTATGTCAGAAAGAAAGACAAGCAGGGGTGTTAAATACAATGCGAAATTTACAATCATAAACGGTATGTTGTTACAAAACCAATATGATATTAAATCCATACCGCATTTGCACCAATATGCATCATAACTCCAGAAAACACTTATTCTGAATATTATGGCAGTCAGAATAAAGAAAGTAATCATTATTTTTCTTATCTGAACGGTATTTTGCAGACGTTTCCGGAAAGGTCTGTTTACAAGTGCTATAATAACGTTGCATATAAGAAATAATAAAATTAAATTTTCCTTGTTGTAAATTTCATCATATCTTGTTGCAAGCATGATAATCTGTCCCATACAAAGTACAAACGGAAAAATATATTTTCTGTAATTTTTTGGTATCTGCCGGACGTATCCGGAAATTTTATAATCACATTCCTGAAAAATATATAACTCTCTCTTTAAATATGAAACTATTCCTAAAAACGTTATAAAAGCATATATGCAGAAAATAGTCACACCTGCTATAAATTCTTGTTTTTCGCTTGTCATTTTGTTTACTCCTCAATTTTCATGAATGAACACATTACACGGTTGAAAGTGTACTGCTGTTCAAGGAATGAATAGTGACCGGCATTTTCAAGTTTGACAAGTCCGGCATCTTTGATTAATTTTTCCATTTTTTCTCCGTCCGAAAGCGGTGTGGCGGTATCATTCACGCCCCATACAAGCAGTGTAGGACACTTTATATTAGGAATTAACGGCTCTAAATCCTCATTCACGACTTTTACAAGAACCTGTCTCATTAACGGTGATGCGGCGGCATAATCGGCACTGCCCATTTTCTTACGGAAATTTTCCAGTGCATCGGGAGCTATTTTCTGCACAAGTCCTGTGGAAAGAATGGCTTTTCCGAATTTATAATAATAAGTCCTGAAACTCTTTTTATTCGATTTAGGAGGCATAATTCCCGCACTGTCGACGAGAATTACTTTACTTATCCTGAACGGAAGATTTTCACGGCTGTTCAGCTTGATAATTACACGTCCGCCGAATGAGTGTCCTAAAAACATGATTTCCTTGTTATCATAATCTTTAAGGAAATCAATTACAAAATCCACATAGTCATCGACACACCATGCGGACGGCGGTTCTTGACTCTCACCAAAGCCAGGCATATCCATAGCCACAACGGTATATTTTTTTGAAAGTAAATCAATAAGGTTAGCGAAAAGCTTTATATTACTTCCCCAGCCGTGCAGAAGTACTATCAAATCACCAGAGCCTTTTTGTTCATAATTTATCTTGATATTGTTTACTGTTTTGTACATTGTTTATCTCCAGAAAGTTTATTTTAAGGCATTTATACTTTATACGCAGAAATGCCCGTCAATATGCTGACAGATTAATTATATCATGCATGGAATTTAATGTCAATCAACAATGATACAGAAAATATCCTGTTTTTAACGCTGAATATGTGGAAATTTCCCGTCAAAAGCCGAACTCCTCATAATCTTCCCTGATAAAACGGTGATATGTTATGTGTAAATGACCGTCTATTTCTTCCTCAACGGCAAGGCAATATAAATATTCGTCTGGTATTCCGTCCGAAAAATATATAAGGTAATTAAACTCATCATTATGTTTTTCCTCAACAATTACATTATCAGAATGTTTTTTAAATACAGAAATTATGTCGTTAACAGAAACTCCATGATTACGGACAGTATTTATAAATTCCGTAAGAAATTCATAGCCATCAAGATTATTGATATAAGATGTTCCCACTGCTGAAATGGTAATACAATAACCGCCTTTTATTTCATGGAAAGTCACATCACCGAACTTTTCACGGACAGTTTCCGGAAATTTTTCAAGAGCAGTCCGGATATTATCAGTATGGAGCAGGTTTTTCAGCGAACTTTCCATATAATTCAGGCTTATGGGTCTGTTATCAAAACCAAGTTTTATTTGTGCTTCTTTTATGTTGTCGATGATATTTTTTTCAAGTCTTTCAAAATTCATAAAAAATTCCTCCTTTTACAGATTATATTATAGCATAGTTTTTAAGATTATTCAACCTCCTGAATTATAAATACTTTTTACATATTAAAATAATATTAATTATTATGGAATGTACAGCCGGAAAGTTTTATACATTATTAACAAAATATGACCGTTAAATTTGTATGTCGGTATTTGTAGAAACTGCACAGATTATATTGACTTTTTTCTACTAATGTGATAAAATTAAAATGACATATAATTATGTTCGTCAAAAAATTTAATGCAGGAGGGTATTAAAATGCATAATAAATCAAAGGGAATCAAGCGTATTGTAAGCATTTCTGCTGCTGCTGTATGCATGATGTCCGCACTTAATTTCGCACCACTCAACGACAAAATGACCGTTGATGCTGCTGATGACATTATGACAGCTTTTGAAATCACAAAGGACATGAAAATAGGCTGGAACTATGGTAACTCACTTGACGCTACAGGAAAATCAGGTCTTGATACTGAAATTTCATGGGGCAATCCTAAAGCTACTCAGGAAACATTCGACGCTATAAAGGCTAAGGGCTTTAATACCGTACGTATTCCTACAACATGGTATAATCACATGGATGCAAACAATAAGATTGATGCTGAATGGATGGCACGTGTTCATGAAGTAGTTGACTACTGTTACAAGAATGATATGTATGTTATTCTTAACATTCACCATGAGGAATGGATTAACAGACCGGATTTTGATACGGCTTATGACGAAATGTCCGTCAAACTGAAGGCTGTATGGAAACAGATTGCAGAAGAATTTAAGGATTATGACCAGCATCTTATCTTTGAGGGTATGAATGAACCGCGTGCAGCAGGTACAGACTATGAATGGTGGTTAGCACCGTCTGCTCCTAAGGAAAAACTCTTTGAGGTTATAAACAAACTTAATCAGGACTTTGTTGACACTGTAAGAAGTGTTGACTCTCCGTATAAGGATACAAGACTTCTTTCTTGTCCGCCATATTGTGCATCAGGAACTGATGTCAACATGATGTCCGCTCTTGAATTGCCAAACGACCCGTATGTTGCAGTGTCTGTTCATGCTTATTCTCCTTACGATTTCTGTATGGGTAAAGGCGATCACAGCACATTCTCCGAAACATACATCACAGACCTTGAGGGCATTTTAAAGACTATCCGCAAGCAGTTTATTGATAATAATATTCCGGTTATTCTCGGTGAATTTAGTGCATCAAACTACAACAACACTGAGGCTCGCTGTGAATGGGCTACAGCATACATTTCACTTGCAAAGAGTTATGGTTTCCCGTGTGTACTTTGGGACAACGACGCAAGAGGCAACTCCGACCAGTCCGAAGCACATGACTATCTCGACAGAGATACTAATACATGGTATGAGGATTCCGGTCAGGTTGTTGATGCAATGATGGCTGTACTTGATGATGACTCTATTGTATGGGGTGCTAAGGACTTCACAACACAGAAACAGTATACCCACGATGATATGTCAAAGGGCAAGGAAATAACAGATGTTGCCGGCAGTTACGACAGCGGTGTTGAAGGTAAGGAAGGCTCACCTGCTAAAGTTATCAAATTCTCTGAATTTGATGGCAAGGAAATAGCTGTCAAGTACACCGGCGGTGACCCTGAACTTGCATTCATGGACGCTGAATGGGGTGGCTGGACGACTGTAAAGCCTTATTATATCGACGAAAAGAACGGTATAGCTTACTTCTCATCTGATGACATTAAAACGGCATGGGAAAGCAATAACGGCAGTGTTTCTTCTCTTAACAGCTTTATCATAAGAGCTAACGGCAAGACAACTGTTGAAAAGGCTGCTATAGTTAATAAAGGTGTAGTTGTTGATAAACCCGATAAGCCGAATACATCAACTACAACTACTACCACACAGACTACTGCTTCCGGAAACAGCAGTAACACTACAACTACAACTACAGCAGTTACAGGCGATTTCAAATTTGAAGTTGTAAAGCTCCCTGTTACTCTCACAGGCGAAAAGACTATTAAATTTACAGTTGAGGGTACACCTACTGCCTCAGTCGGTGGTGGCATATGCTATGATGACGGCGAATGGGCATCAATTGACTGGGACGGCAATATAGGCAAAGACGGAAAACTTGAAATGGAAGTTGATATTTCAAAAATTCCGGCTTCTGTAAAAAGTGCTGAAATTCAGATATGGTGGTCAAATGTATGGGATAATGCTACAGACACCGGCATTGACAAACCTGCTAAAGTTTCTGTTTCTGGAAATACAAAGCCAACTACTTCAAAAGACCCTGATATAAAATACGGTGACGCTAACGAAGATGGTGATGTAAATGTATCCGACGCTGTACTTATCATGCAGGCACTCTCAAATCCTGATGAGTATAAACTTTCTGAATATGGATTAAAGGCTGGCGACGTTATAGGCAATGGCGACGGCGTAACGGCTAAAGACGCTCTCGTTATTCAGCTGATAGGAATAAACATCATTACAGCTGAAGACCTTCCGCTCGGCGATATTATGCCTGAACTTGATTAAAAAAATAAATTCCCTGTCACAAAGACGGGGAATTTTTTTTATTTTTGTAACACGCGAAACGCAAAATTGTAACACGCCAAACGCAAAAAAATTCTATTTGTTTTTCCATTTCAGGAGTATAAGTGCGGTTATTCCGGTAAGAAATGCCGTTAATACAATCGGAAACCATGTATATGGCAATGGCAAATCTACTGTATTTATTCCATAAAAAGCAAATATAATATTCGGAATTTCCAATATTACGGTAAGAATAGTCAAACGCCACATGACTATATTCTGATTATTTGAGATTACCGCCGAAAAACCGTCCATCATATGCGAAACAATGCTTGTATATATATTTGACATTTCAATAGCCTGTTTCATTTCAATAAGTAAATCTTCCAGCAAATCCTGGTCTTCATCATATAGCCGGATAACACGTCCCCTGAAAATTTTTTCTATAGTAGCCTCATTTGCTTTAAGTGATGTGGAAAAATAAACAAGTGATTTTTCCAATGCAAGTAACTGCATAAGCAGTTCATTTTTCATAGCGTCGTGGAGTTCCTGTTCAGCAGCGGAAGATATTTTATCAATCTGTTTCAGGTAAAGCAGAAACAATGCAGCTATTCTTAAAAGCAACTGCAATACAAATCTTGTCTTGAAAGCCGGTCGCAGATTTCTTATATTTCCATCAATGGCTTCTTTGAGTAATTGTGTTTTCTGCATGGATATTGTGAAAACGTTTTTTTCAGTAATTATTATTCCTAATGGCTGTGTATAGAAAAGCCGTGTTTCCTCACTGTCAACGGACGATACAGGTGTGTCCACGATAACAAGTGTCTGATTGTCTTCACATTCTATACGTGATGATTCCTCCTCATCGATTGAAGACTTGACAAATCCGCTGTCAAGCCCATAAACTTCAATGAGTTCATCAACCTCCTGAGGAGTGGGGTTTATAACAGAAATCCAGCACCCGTCTTCACGTTTAGCACATGGAACAAGTACACCGTTTTCCGAGATATAGAAGTTTATCATATTCAATTTTTTGCCCGTATAGACGGACAATGCTCCTTTCACCGAATTTATCCGGTCAGGAGCATGGAGAGCATTAACTTCTGTCCGGATATGGAATATTCTTTAAATTCCCGTAAGGGTCAGAGTTCATAACGCACCTCCACAAATTTCTATATTTTAATTATAACATATTTTTTCAGTTTTTGCAAGCATTTTATTATTCGTCAGCATAGATTTTCCAGCCTTCGCCGTCTACATAGTATAACTGTGAAGTTGCTTGTAAGCCTGTTTCAGTTTTACCGTTTTTGTATGTCATAGTTGCCGTTGACTTGATTTCATAGCCCTTTGTTATTGTTGTTGAGACAGACCAATCTTCCATATATTTTTCATAGAGGGTTTCCGGAGTTATGTTTTCAATGCCTGTTTTTTCGATATATTCCGCAAGGGCATACACTCCGCTGAAATCATAGTTTATTTCTTCTAATATTTCGCTGTCAAGGGGTTCAACGGAGATAACCTCATCAATGTGAATATCTGCTATATCAGAATCATCATACATTTCATAAAGTTCAGAGTATTCAAGATAATCTACACCCTCTATTTCAGCAATAGTTTTGGCTGTCTCCAGAACGTCAAACGGATAGTATAATTCAAGTAAGCCGTCATAGTCACCATCAGAAATATAATTCTTGAGACTTTCAGCAATTTCAGGATATATTTCTTCAATATTTTTTTCCTGTGTTGGTGATTCTTCAGGAACATCATCTGTTTTCTTGTTGTCACTGCACGAAAACACACATATTGACATACCAAATGCCATAAGTCCGGCTAAAATTTTTTTCATCTGCTAACGTTCTCCTTTGAATTTTTTTTAATTATAACATAAAAAACGTGAATTTGCAAGTAAAATATAAAAATGAATCCCCCGCCTGTGTGACGGGGGAGGGGAATTATTTAAGCATATTGTTTAAAGCGCTTGCAAGAGCCTTAACAGATGATGTAATAATATCATTGTCAATGCCTGTTCCCCAGAAACTCTTGCCGTTGTTGTCGGTAATTTCAACGTATGATACAGCCTTTGATGCTGAACCGACTTCAAGGGCGTGTTCAGTGTAGGTATTTATAGTATATTCAGCACCTATATAAGAGCGTACCGCATTGCTTACAGCGTCAAGACGACCATTTCCTGAATCTGTAGATGTAACTTTTCTGCCGTTGTATTCAAATGTAACAGTAGCCTCAATGCCGTTCTGCTGTACAAAGTGTGTTTCAATTATATTTACCGGAGTAGTTATATCAACATAATTCTGCTTGAATATAGAATATACTTCGTCGGGCATGAGTTCCTTATGCTGGTGGTCTGAAACACCCTTGACAAGATAGCCGACGTTCTCACGCATTTTTTTAGGGAGATTATATCCGAACCTTGTTTCAAGAATATAGCCTATACCGCCTTTTCCGGACTGACTGTTAATTCTAATAACGTCCGCTGAATATTCACGACCCACGTCGGAGGGGTCAATGGGAAGATATGGAACTGTCCAGTGTTCAGTATTTTTTTCCTCACGCCACTTCATGCCTTTGGCTATAGCGTCCTGATGCGAACCGCTGAACGCTGCAAATACCAACGCACCACTATATGGCTGACGTTCATTGACCGTCATTCTTGTAACACGGGTGTAAAGTTCTGTTATTGACGGAATATCACTGAAATCAAGTTCAGGGTCAACGCCTTGTGAATACATATTCATAGCAAGCGTGATAATATCAACATTTCCTGTTCGTTCACCGTTTCCGAAAAGTGTACCTTCCACACGGTCAGCACCGGCAAGGAGTCCCATTTCAGTATCGGCAATAGCACAACCACGGTCATTATGTGGGTGGAGTGAAATAATTACATTCTCACGGTTATTTATATTTTCGCATATATACTCAACCTGATTTGCGTATACGTGTGGCATGGAAAGCTGTACGGTAACAGGCAGATTTATAATAACTTTGTCGTTTTCTGTCGGTTGCCATACGTCAATAACGGCGTTGCAGACTTCCAGTGCGTATTCCGGTTCTGTACCGGTGAAACTTTCCGGTGAATACTCAAAGCGGAAATTTCCCTCATATTTTTCCCTGAACTCCTTGCAGAGTTTAGCACCTGTAACGGCAATTTCCTTAATTTCCTCCTTGCTTTTGCGGAAAACCTGTTCACGCTGTGCAAGTGAAGTTGAATTATAGAGGTGAACTATTGCATTTTTACAGCCACGGAGTGCCTCAAAAGTCTTTTCAATGATGTGTGCCCTTGACTGTGTGAGAACCTGAATTGTTACATCATCGGGGATTAAATTTTCCTCAATGAGTGTACGGCATAATTCATACTCCGTTTCAGAGGCTGCCGGAAATCCTATCTCAATTTCCTTGAAGCCTATTCTTACAAGTTCCTTGAAAAATTCAAGTTTTTCGTCAAGGTTCATAGGGGTAATGAGTGCCTGATTTCCGTCTCTTAAATCGACACTGCACCATGCCGGTGCTTTTTCGATATAGGACTTTTGTGTCCATTTCATTGAAGTTTTCGGTGCTTCAAAAAACTGCCTTGTGTATTTCTGATAATTATTCATGAAAAAAACCTCCTTAAAAATAAAAGCTCTCCCATGGATTAACCATAGGAGAGACGAAAAAATTTCCGTGTTACCACTCTCATTGACGTAAAAAATACGCCCACTCATCTGCATCACAAAAAATGCATATCTCTTTAACGTGAGAAATCCGGTCTGACCTAATCGCTTGAAAACTTTCAGCCGACTGCTCAGGGAGGAGCTATAACCTGAAAAATTTTACTGTTTCGCACCACACAACAGCTCTCTGTGAAAATTACAGCAGGTCTTTTTTCCCATCAACGCATTTAGTAGTATATATGAGTATTATATAACATTATTCCGGATTTGTCAAGAGATTTTTAAAAAAATTTTTTCAGAATTATTTGACAATAAATTTCAGGTATGATATAATTTCTATGAGGTGATTTTTATGAAAAAAACAGATAGAATAATGGCTGGATTTTTAGCTTTGTCAATAGTATTTTTAGGTGGAACTATCATTCTGAACAAAAATATTGCTCCGTCTGCACCGGTTTCTGCTGTTGTTGGCGGAAGATATACGTATGGCGATATATATTATGAAATCAAAGATGACAATACAATAGGAATTACGGGCTGTTCATACGAAGTTTACAGTGTAATTATTCCGAAAGAAATAAATGGTATGAAAGTTACAAGCATTGAAGACGGTGCATTTAAGGAATGTACAAAACTTACTTCTATAGATATTCCGGACAGTGTAAAAATTATAGGCGAAAGTGCATTTTATTATTGCAGTGGTCTTGAAGAGATAAAAATTCCCGACAGCGTGGAAATAATAAAAAAAATGGCTTTCGGAAGCTGTATAAATCTGAAATCAGTTGAACTGTCAGAAAATCTCACAAGCATAGAGGCGGCTGTTTTCAGTGATTGCCATAATCTTACTTCCGTATCAGTACCGGCAAGCGTACAGCGTATATACTGGCACGCATTTTTTTCATGTTATAAATTGTATGAAATATTAATCTGGAATCCTGAATGTGAAATCTATGATAATGAACTTACAATATCAAATAATTCAAAATATTCCGGTACTATATATGGACATTATGACTCTACAGCTCAGGCATATGCAAACAAATACAGCTATAGATTTGATGATGTCAATGAAAAAACAGCAACAACTACCACAACAACGACAACCACCACAACAACTACAACGACTACAACAACTACTACCACGACAACAACACTTACTACCACAACAACAACAAATGCTACTGCACAAACTACAGGTACTACAACAAATAGTACATTTTGGACAACTGTGAAAAGAACAACAACTACTACATGGATTACATGGAGCAATAAAGTACCTGCTTATACTACCACTACTACAGCAGTAGATATTGGAGACGTAAACCGTGACGGTCACACAGATGCTGTAGATGCATCAATAATATCAAGTTATTATGCATATCTTTCCACCAAACCTGAAGATGAACCTGTAATATCAATTATAGAATTTCAGCGTATACAATCAGCAAACTAAGGAGGTATTATTATGAAAAAAATTAAAATGCTTACCGTAATTACGGCAATGGCACTTGCATTTTCAAATATGCTTGCACCCGTCACAGCAAATGCAAACGCTGAACAGCATACGGGAGATATTACATATATTGTCATGGAAGACCATATAGATATTACTGGCTGTGATGCTAAGGCTACAGATATTGTAATTCCGTCCGAAATAGACGGCATAACCGTTACAGGTATTCAGGACTGGGCATTCAGAATGCATGATTATCTTAATTCCGTTGAAATTCCCGACAGTGTGACAAATATCGGTGAACAGGCTTTTTATGGTTGTCAAAATCTCATGTCAATAACACTTCCGGACAGCATAACAAATATCGGTGACAGTGCATTCAGTCATTGCGGATTTACATCAATAGAACTTCCTGACAATCTAACAAGTATAAATGACTGTTTATTCTATGACTGTACAAATCTTACATCTGTGACAATTCCGGACAGCGTGACAAATATCGGAGAAATGGCTTTCAGTAACTGCACTTATCTTGAATCAGTAAATATCCCCGACGGCATAACGGAAATAAGCAATAACTTATTTACAAGCTGTAAACATCTTATGCATATTGATATTCCTGAAAGTGTAACAAGAATTAATCAGGCATCATTCTATGGCTGTGAGCGTCTTATGTCGATAGATATTCCGCAAAACGTCGAATATATAGGAAAATCGGCATTTTACAGCTGTAAAAGTCTTGAATCAATTGAAATTCCGTATAGTGTAACAAGCATAGATAATATGGCTTTTCAGAACTGCACAAGCCTTAAAAAAATAACTATATATAATCCGGAATGTGAAATCTATGACGGTGAAATAAAAATTTTAGATACGGACAGCAATTATAAAGGCACAATATACGGCTATGAAAACTCCACCGCACAGAAATACGCTGAAAAATACGGATATAAATTCAAAAAAATAGGTCAATCTGAAATAATCAAAGGTGACCTCAACAGCGACGGAAAAGTAAATATTACTGATGCGGTTTTATTACAGAAATTCATTTTCGGTGAAAATCCTGAAATTCCTGAATGGAAATCCGCTGACCTCAACGACGACAATGTCGTTGATTCCTTTGATATGTGTCTTATCAGAAAAATACTTACCAAAAATAATTAATCAATATGTAATCCTGCACGCAAAAAGTGCAAAAGTTCGTTAGTCTGAAAAATTAAAAAGTCCATTTATAGCCTTTTTTTATATACGACTAACGAACCAAAAAGTGAAAAATACAAGACTAACGAACCATTTTCGCCAAAACTAACGAACTTTTATATAAATAAGCATCTTAATTTTGAGTTAAGGTGCTTATTTTTTTATGTGGTTAGAGATGTCTATTACCCTACATTTTCTTGTAAGTTATTTTTCTGAAGTTCTTCTACCATGCCTTCTACTTTTCCTATAAGCTTTAATTGCTCACGGTCTGATAGCTGTTTGAAAAGGTTTAACAATTCTGTTTCGTTTTCCGTTAATTGAGGTGACGGAAGTTCTATTGTAGTTGCTTTGGAAGATGTTTCTTTGCCGGTTAACAGATAGTCAGTAGTAACTACTAAATAATCAGCAAGTAATTTTAACTTGTCAGCAGTGGGATATTGTTCCCCTTTTTTCCATTTTCCAATTGCAGTTTGTGAAATTCCGGTATCTTTTGAGATTTGATAAGCGGTTATTTTTCTTGTTTTAAGTAAATTCGTTAATATTTCGTGAAATTCCATAAATTTTTACTCCTAATTTCGTGAAAATTGCTAAATAAAAAATTAGCATTTTCTATTGACTACTAACTAATTATTTAGTATAATATAAATATGCCTAATGCATATCTGCTATCAATATTCTACTCCATTTCTGCCTTAAAGTCAATGAAAGGGGGGATTGTTTTGAATGATATTAACGTGAGTTCGACAGAAAAAATCAGTCAAGCAGGCCTAAAAAGCCCTCCTG
>CAMWQI010000018.1 GCA_947176345.1 uncultured Ruminococcus sp. | reverse complement strand
ATATTGATAATGAAAATGAAAATGAGAATGATAGTGAGAATGATAAAGATACATTTTTTTCAGCTCCCCCCCACCTCACCTTTCTTTTTTTAAAAAAACTCTTGACAAACTGAAAAATATATGATAGAATATTGATTGAAGAACAAAGACGTTCATTACAGGTGTTTTATACCCGTATGGACGTTCTTTTTTTATGAAATTTTAAGGAAAAGAGTGTATTTTTTATGTGTACAATTATGGGCTATTGCGGAAAAAATGGCTTTGAAAAAGTAAAAAAAGGTCTTGAAGCTACCATTTCAAGAGGACCGGACGACAGCCGTATTATTGACCTGAATGACGGAGTTTTAGGTTTTCAGCGACTTTCAATAATGGGTCTTACTCCGGAGGGTATGCAACCATTTGAACTTGATGGAAACTATGTAGTCTGCAACGGTGAAATATATGGCTTTCTGCCCGTAAGGGAAAAACTTATTGAAAAAGGATATACTTTTAAAAGTGACAGCGACTGCGAAATATTATTACCGCTTTACAAGGAAATGGGTGTTGAGATGTTCGCTACTCTTGACGCAGAATTTGCCTGTATAATATATGATGCTGAAAAGCATGAATTTATTGTTGCACGTGACCCTATTGGCATAAGACCACTTTATTATGGCTATGACGAAAACGGCACAATAGCATTTGCAAGTGAGCCGAAAAACCTCATAGGCATTGCAGAAAAAATAATGCCGTTCCCGACAGGTCACTACTATAAGAACGGTGAATTTATCTGCTATTGCGATATTACGGCGGTAAATGAAGTTATCCATGACGATATTGAGACAGTATGTTCTAATATCCATGACAAACTCATTGCCGGCGTTGAAAAGAGACTTTCCGCCGACGCAAAAGTAGGTTTTCTGCTTTCAGGCGGTCTTGACTCGTCGCTAGTATGTGCCATTGCACAGCAGAAAAGCGACAAGCCTATAAAAACTTTCGCTATCGGCATGAATACTGATGCTATTGATTTGCGTTATGCTAAACAGGTTGCTGACTATATCCACAGCGACCACACGGAAATTATAATAACAAAAGACGATGTACTCAATTCGCTTGATACAGTTATCAAGATACTTGCCACGTATGATATAACGACTATAAGGGCAAGCATGGGTATGTACTTACTTTGCAAGGCTATTCACGAACAGACCGATATAAGAGTACTGCTTACTGGCGAAATATCAGATGAGCTTTTCGGCTATAAGTATACTGATTTTGCACCGTCGGCTGAAGAATTTCAGAAAGAGTCTGTTAAAAGGGTAAAAGAATTACATATGTATGACGTTTTAAGAGCGGACAGGTGCATTTCTGTCAACTCTTTAGAAGCAAGAGTGCCTTTCGGTGATTTGGATTTTGTTAAATACGTTATGGCAATTGACCCTGAAATGAAACTTAATAAATACAACAAAGGAAAATATCTGCTCCGCCATGCATTTGAGGGAGATTATCTGCCACATGATATACTCTACCGCGAAAAAGCCGCATTTTCGGACGCTGTCGGTCATTCTATGGTGGACTATCTCAAGGAATATGCGGAAAATTATTATACAGATGAGGAATTTTCGGCACTTTCAGAAAAATATACCCATGCAAGACCGTTTACCAAAGAGTCACTACTTTACCGCGAAATCTTTGAAAAATACTATCCAGAACAGAGTGATATGGTCGTTGATTTCTGGATGCCTAACAAGGAGTGGGAGGGCTGTAATGTAAATGACCCGTCTGCAAGAGTTCTCTCCAATTATGGCGACAGTGGTGTTTAATTTAATAATCATGACGGCATAAATTCGTTTTATGCCGTTTTTATTTTTACATGGAAATCAATTTTCAAAATTTTTTGTATTTCGCGTGTGACTTTTTTGGATTTCGTGTGTAACTTTTTTGGATTTGGCGTGTTAAATTTACAATTATATACGTATAATATTTATTAAAATTATTTAATTAGAAAAATTGATTTCCGTGTTATTTTTATAAAACCCCTTGACAGCACATTTTATATGTGATATAATCTGAAATTGAGAATGATTTTCAAATTCGTTAATGAGGGAGTTTATTTTTATGAAAAAATTTTTATCAGTTATATCTTGCCTTGCAATGTGCGGTTTGTTCGGGTGCAGTCAGGTATCTGCCGAAAAAAACGACAAAATAAATATTGTTTGTACAGTCTTTCCGGCTTACGACTGGGTACGCGAAATAACAGGAAATCCGGATAATCTCGAAATAACCTATCTGCTTGAAAATGGCGCGGATATGCATAGTTATCAGCCCACTATGGACGATATTGTTAAAATATCCTCGTGTGATTTATTTATCTATATCGGCGGTGAGTCTGATACATGGGCAGAAGATGCCGTAAAACAGGCAAAAAATAAAAATATAAAATCCGTTTGTCTGCTTGATACACTCGGTGATGCCGTCAAGGAAGAAGAAATAAAAGAGGGTATGCAGTCCGAAGAAACTGAAGAGGACGGGGCGGAATATGATGAACATATATGGCTCTCGCTTGATAATGCTGAAATACTATGTAATGCAATAACTGAACAGATTATATCTCTTGACTCTGAAAATATTGAAAAATATAATGATAATCTTTCCGGCTACTGCACGGAACTTGAAAATCTCGACAATGAATATTCCGAAAGTCTTTCAGAAATCGAAAACAAAACGCTTATTTTCGGCGATAGATTTCCGTTCCGTTATCTCGTTGACGATTACGGGCTTGACTATTATGCAGTATTTTCCGGTTGCAGTGCCGAAACAGAAGCAAGTTTTGAAACTATAACTTTCCTTGCCGACAAAATAGACGAACTTCATGCTGATAAGATATTCACAATAGAGGGTTCGGACGACTCAATAGCAAAAGCAATAATTTCCGGCACACAAGACAAAAACCAGCAGATAGTACGGTTAAATTCTATACAATCTGTCACATCACAGCAGATAAAAGACGGTGTAACTTATCTTTCATTTATGAAATCAAATCTTGACACACTGAAAGAGGCTTTATCATGAAAAAACGTATAATCTGTAAAAATGCCTCGCTCGGCTATGAGGACGGCATAGTGACTGAAAATCTTGATTTTACAGTAAATTCTGGCGATTATCTGTGCATTTTAGGTGAAAATGGCTCTGGAAAAAGCACCCTGATAAAAGCACTCCTCGGGCTGAAATCTGCCGTTTCCGGTGAAATAATATGGGAGGGGCTTTCCGCACGGGATATAGGTTATCTTCCTCAACAAACTCCGGTACAGCGGGATTTTCCGGCATCAGTAAGGGAAATTGTCCTTTCAGGCTGTCTTGCAAAGTGCGGTTTCAGACCATTCTATAACAAGACTGAAAAAAAACTCGCTGAAGACAATATGAAAAAACTTCATATTGACCACCTTGCCGACCACTGCTACAGGGAACTTTCCGGTGGTCAGCAACAAAGAGTACTTCTTGCACGTGCCTTATGTGCCACAAGCGAAATGCTCCTCCTTGACGAACCCGTCACAGCCCTTGACCCCAAGGCACAGGCTGATTTATATGCTTTAATCCACGACCTCAACCGCTCCGGTATTACCATTATTATGGTATCGCACGACATAAGCTCCGCCCTGAAATACGCCACGCATATACTTCATATAGCAAAAAAACAGCTATTTTTCGGGACTGTAAACGACTATATCAACAGCAAATCCGGCATTGACTTTATCGAAACGGAGGGACAATAATGCTTGAAAAACTACAATATTACTTTGAATTTCCGATAGTCCGGTATGCCCTTATAGTCGGTCTGCTTGTGTCGCTCTGCTCATCGCTGTTGGGCGTAACACTCGTCCTGAAAAGATTTTCTTTCATAGGGGACGGACTTTCACACGTCGCATTCGGGGCTATGGCGGTGGCAACCGTGACCGGCATAACACGACAAATGTTAATTATTTTACCTATAACAGTAATATCAGCTGTGCTTATTCTCCGGACGGGTCGAAACACAAAAATACGTGGTGACGCGTCAACCGCCATGATTTCGGTAGGGGCATTGGCTATAGGCTATATGCTGATAAATATGTTTTCAAAGTCTGCAAACGTCGCCGGTGATGTATGTAGTACGCTTTTCGGCTCAACGTCAATACTTTCTTTGCAGAAAAAAGAAGTAATATTATGTATAGTACTTTCAATGATAGTATTATGTATATTCGTATTATTTTATAACAAGATATTTGCAGTTACATTTGATGAAAATTTTTCAAAGGCTACCGGAATAAATGCCGACATATATAATCTTATAATAGCAGTTATTACGGCTATAATAATAGTGCTTGCCATGAGTCTTGTGGGGTCATTGTTAATTTCAGCACTGATAATATTTCCATCAATAACTGCCATGCGGATATTCAGAAGTTTCAAAAGCGTAATAATATGTTCAGCAATAACAGCGGTATTCTGTGCCGGAACGGGCTTTTTAATATCGCTCCTGTGTGGTACTCCGGTGGGTGCAACAATAGTTACAGTAAATATATTTGTATTCTTTGTTTTCTGCATCATATCGGGATTTTCCGGCACAAAAAAATGACCCCGAAAGGTCATTTTTCCTGTTATCCTAAATCATTTATTTCCATAAAGATACGTTGCATCTGTAAATCAGTTTCTGCAATTCTTTCGGCACAGTCCTTAAGCTCCTCCGATATTTCGGGAGTTATTGAGGCGGACGGCTTGTATTTTAATTGATGTTCAAGGCTTGCCCAGAAATCCATAGCAATAGTGCGTATCTGAATTTCCACAGGGGCATACTGCTTTTTTGTGGACAGATACACCGGCACATTAACTATCAGGTGATAGCTCCGGTAACCGCTTGGTTTAGGGTTCTTGATGTAGTCTTTCTGCTTTATCACGGTGAAATCATCACGCCGGCAAAGCATCTCAACTATCGCATAAATATCACTTATATAACAGCACGTAACGCGTATTCCGGCTATATCAAGCAGATTTTTCCGTGCAGACTCCGGTGTAAGCGGAATGCCTTTTTTCTGTAGCTTACCTATTATTGATTGTGGTGATTTCAGACGGCTTTCAATGTTATGAATGGGATTACGCTGAAATTTCACGCTGAACTCACTGTCAAGAATATTGAGATATGTTTTTACCACCTCTATTGCCGAATCATAAAGGTGCGATAATTCAAGAAAATCAAAGAAAAGCTCCGAAACTCTTTCTTTCACGTCGTCGGGGTTCTGCCTCGCAAGCACCGGCAGATTATCAAAAACATCATCAAACATTTCCATTTCACTCATATTTAATTATCATTCCTTTCTTAATGAGGATTAATAATATTTTAGTATAATATTACAGAAAAATCAAGACTTTTCTGTATATTTTCACCAAAATTTCACAAAGGAGTAACATTATGGACTATTCTGTAAAAAATAATGACATCATTGTTTCCGAAAAAGATTTTGACCTTGACGATACACTTGACTGTGGTCAGGCATTCAGGTGGAAAAAAATTCCGTCTGATTTTCCCTGCACATATACCGGAAAATTCCTCAATACGCCCCTTACCGTCTCACAAACCGATAAAAAAGAATTTATTTTCCATGATACCACAGAAACGGATTTCCTCAATATATGGTATGATTATTTCGATTTCGGTACGGATTACGGCGAACTGAAACGCATTTTTTCAGAAGACGAAACACTTAAAAAAGCCTGTTCATTTGCCGGTGGAATACGTCTCCTTAAACAAGACGCGTGGGAATGCCTTATATCTTTTATTATATCGCAGAATAACAATATTCCGCGTATCAAGGGCATTATTGACCGCCTGTGTCAGCATTATGACGGAATTTTCCCGACTGCTGAAATGCTATCCGGTGAAACTCCGGAAAGTCTCGATTATTTAAGAAGCGGTTTCCGTGCAAAATATATATGTGATGCCGTACAGAAAGTTTCCGACGGAACGGTAAATCTTAAAGAAACAGCCGGTATGCCCCTTGACGATGCACGTTCTGCACTCCGACAAATAAAAGGAGTCGGTGCTAAAGTCAGCGAATGTGTTTTGCTTTTCGGTATGTACAAAACAGAGGCATTCCCCGTTGACGTATGGATAAAAAGAGTGCTTGAAGAATACTATCCGGACGGTTTTCCGGATTTCACCAACAAGGGCATAGCACAGCAATATCTTTTCCATTATGTGCGTAATCTTTGAATAAACTGATAATATTTTCCCATAATGTACCATGAAAAGTTTTTCATGGGAGGAAAATAAATGATTAAAGGTGTTAACAAAAAAATAATCGAAATAAACCATACCGATAGCATTTACTTTGAAAAAGCGGTTTTTTATCTCCGTCCGGAAGTACGCGAACTGCCCACAGAAGTCTCACGGGCAGAAGCTGAAAAATATATTTCAATGATAGTGCCGGAACTCCGCCGGAAAAAAAGACTGAAAATAATTCCGTTTCTTGTTCTGCTTGCAATTGCCGGAATAATAACAATTCTGCTGATATGAAACAAAACTCCGTATATCTTAATATACGGAGTTTTTTTCTCCTTTTTAATAATTTGATTATATTATAAAAAACTTCTGCAACAAAAGTTACAGAAGTTAATATGACCAGACCGATAAGCCGGATTCTGTCGTGTACAGCAATTTATCTAGACTTTCCGTCGCCGGAAAGTTCAAGCCGTCGTTACTTCATATCCGCCGAGCAGACGTTAAGATATAAAGCACCAATAGACGTTGCATCAGGTAAAGTTTACATAGCAGTACAGTCTCCTGCACTCTGGTACGCTCTTACCGCACCTTTCCACCATCACCCGAAAAATCGGGCAGTATATTTCTGTTGCACTGGTTCGGGAGTCGCCTCCGGCTGTCGTTAACAGCTACCCTGCTCTGTGATGTCCGGACTTTCCTCATGAACTAAAAGCGTTCCCGCTGCTGTATAGCCTGCTCACAATAATATAATAACATATTTTTTCTGATATGTCAAGAGTTAATTTAAAAAAGTGAGCCGGATTTTCTGTACATGAAATCAGTCACCTGTTTAGCAATAAATTCATCGTCAATCGGTGCAGGCTGGAAATTATTTATATCACCTGTAAACACATAAAACGGGATAATATTTTCCTGTCTGCCTACAATTTTTTTAGTATCCTTGTTAAATGAAAAAGTTTCCTGATAAACGATAGTTCTGTTTTCCGGATAGGTATTGCCACCGAAACAAAAATTTCCTATTGAATAAACTATATGCACGCCCCTGTATGTTTCCAATGGCTGTAATACATGAGGGTGAGCTCCGACAATAAGGTCTGCACCGGCTTTGGCAAGTTCATGACAAGCCTGTACTTTCCAGTATTCTTCAGTATGATAGGCTTCTTCACCACCATGAAAATAAACCACCTGTATATCCGTTGATTTTTCAAGCCTGTCAATTCGCTCAATTATTTTATCTACTTCCCATTCGCCCCACATAGTATCACATATAAGACCAATTTTCACACCATCTTTTTCAAGAATAACATCTTTGTCTGTTCCGCCCCACTCAAGCCCGTCTACTGATTCAATTGCTTTGATAGTATCATTTATGCCCTCTTCATTATAATCAAAAGTATGATTATTTGCGACTGTTACAACCTCAACATTTCCGGCGGAAAATATTTCAGCATTCCGGCTGGGTGAACGAAACCAAAAAGCCGGCCAATAGCCCTTATATGCCTCCGGAAGTGCATAATCAGTAAAGACATTTTCGCAGTTAGCAATTGTAAAATCATCATTGGAAGTATATGGGTAAACTTTTTCAAAAAAATATTCCTTGTCATAGTTTTCTGCATACCAATTGAAAGTGCCGATAGAATTATCACCAAGCTGAGTAGCAAGAGTACAATCGCCTATAAATGAAAGCTTTATTTCAGTGACGGGGTTATATGGTTCTACTTCTCTTGCCTTCATAAATATGGGTGGTCTGCTTGCAAAAGATAATTTTTCGGAATTTTCATTTTTGGCTTCACAGCCGAAAAAAACAAAAGCTGAAAATATAAGCAAAGTTCCTTTAAACAAATTATTCATAAAAACCACCTGAATATACAAATTATTACATAAATAATTGTATCACAGAGATTTTCAAAAGTCAAGAAACAATTTTATATTTTTGTACCCGTTTCATAGCCAAGCATTTCAGAAATTTTCTTCACGTCTGCAACACGCATAGCCTTTACTTTGAAATGAGACCTTTCTTCACCGCCGAACCACAGTATAACATTACATTTTCCGCCTATCTGCTGAAAAATATTCTGTCTTATTTCAAACTTCACAAGCTTTGAACATTCAGCAACCACAGTATGAAAACCCGTCATTCTGGAGCATCTCACCATTATTTTATCATCATAGACAGAAATTCCGCTTGTAAAAAAAGCCGTAAGTTTTACCGCCATAAGCCATACAAGAGGTATTTCCAACATAACCGCGAAAAAGAATGTAAGTTCCGATATTTCCGGAATGAATTTTCTGATAATCATGTGTGCCGGAAAAATCATGACAGATGCTAAGACCGGATACCATATATAAGTCCACCAGCCGTTTGATTTAGGTCTGAAATCATTCTTTACACCGCTGAAAATGCCTATTTTTTCAAGGGCATTGTCAAGACTTTTTTCGCTCCTGACCGGAAAAAGCACAGGCAATTGATTTTTTTCTGAACCATATCCGGCACAGCTTATATTTACGGCAACAGCACCGGCAAATTTCATGATTAAATTCTGTCGCAAATCGGTATAATTTATATGTGCCGGAGTAATTCTGTATTCACGACGGTTTAAGAGACCACAGAATATTTTAAGACAATATTCGTCACCGTCCACTTCAAATCCCGAATATCTGAAAAAATTCATAACAAAAGATATAATCCACGCGACTATGAAAAAAACTCCCACGAATACAGCCACAGACGGCATACGGATAATCAGCTTATCAGCAAGTTTTTCGGTGGTTTTGGTGAGGCGGTCAAGCGACATATTTATTATGTCATGGGCAATATCTCCGCCTTTCATGAAAAAAGTCGCTATATAGACAGTGCCGGAAAAACCACTTGAAAAGAAAAGCGAAAAAAGCAATACAGAAAGATGTGTTGTTTCGGGAATATCCTGTAATTTATTTTTCTGATTTACGTCAGGAACTCTTGAAAGAAAATCCCTACAGAATTTTCCGGTCACCATAATCTGCAAATCAGCAGATGTATAGCTTCCGGCACTTGTATCACAGCTTATTTTCACCGCCCTTACGGGCATTAGATATATGGGTTTTTCCACCGTCACGGCACTTACACTTGAATACGGTATAGTAGTTTTTATTTTAGCGGAAATCCCCTCCCACCGTACTATTTCAGTATCGGTCAATTCTATTCCGGAAAAATGCCACCGGATATATCCGAAAAGAATAATTATTCCTATCACGGCTATATCAAACCACGCACCCCTAATCCACTGATAGAAACTTTCAGCGTCAAGGCGTATTGTCTTTACGCCACGCAATAACGGAAATATCAAGAGCCATATATTTTTTGCGGAATATCTTAAAATTCTCAACGGGTGTTCATGATACAAATTCATATGCCCCCTTTCTTTTCAACTCTTTCAAGAATTTCCTTTGCGTCGGAATGATTAAGAAAAAGAAGTTTTATTTTTCCGCCGTAAACAAAGCATATAATAAAGTTAAGTCCGGTATATTGCGAAAAAGGTGTTGTTATTACATTGGTATACTGTATAGACGAATATCTCACAGACTGATGTGTTTTCATTATCACACCACTTGAACGGCTTATTTCCGTACCTGTAACGGTATATTTTATTGATTTCAGAAACATCGGCAGATATGCGAACATTAAAAAAAAAGCTCCGGCACATATTATAGTGCTTATAAGCATAACAAGCAAATCCACTGTAAAGAAATATTTCACTGCTATGATAAGCACAACAGCCACAGCGGATATTAAAATTCTAAGTGTAAACAGACAGCTTTTGTCCGGTAAATAATTTTTCATATACACGCCCCTTATAAAGTTATATTTCTATTATACCATAAATATCTTTTAATGTATACCGTTTTTTTTAAATTTATATGGTGAATATTTTCAGGAGGTAAAATATTATGGCGGATTTGCTTGAAAAAATAAATTCATATGTATGGGGAGCGGGACTTATATTTCTGCTGATAACGACGGGAATTATATATACAATAAAGCTGAAATTCGTGCAGTTCCGGATTATACCGTTTTTTGTCCGTAATCCCCCTGATAAAAAACAGTTCCGGACTGTCTGTATGTCACTTGGTACGGCTATGGGTACGGGAAATATAACAGGTGTGGCATCTGCTGTAGCTGTCGGCGGAGCAGGTGCGATATTTTGGATGTGGGTATCAGCTTTTTTCGGAATGGCTCTTGTCTATGCCGAAAACAGTCTTTCCGCCGTTTACAGTACAAAAGATGTAAAAGGCACTATGGCTTATTTAAAAAGGGGGTTAGGAAGTTCGGAACTTGCCATAATTTTTTCAGTATTCTGCATAATGGCTTGTATAGGTATGGGCGGAATGGTTCAGGTAAATACTTTTTCTGAAAGCCTTAACTCATGTATACATATAAATAAATTTCTTGTTGCCGTAATTATTTTTATCATGATTTTTCTTGTCACAAGCGGTGGTGCTGAACGTATCGGCAAAACTGCACAATGCCTGCTCCCTATAGTTTCCGTGCTTTACATAATGGGCTGTCTTGTAGTGCTTTTTGTTTTCCGAAAAAATATTCCCCGTGCGTTCAGTGAAATTTTCGGTCAGGCATTCGGAATAAAACAGTTTGCCGGTGGAGTTTCCGGATATACTGTATCAAGGGCAGTTTCAACGGGCATAAGGCGTGGCATATTCTCCAATGAAGCCGGTTTAGGAAGTTCGCCTGTTCTGCATAGTTCAGCGGAAAATACTGCTCCGCAAATGCAGTCCATGTGGAGCATGGCGGAGGTCTTTTTTGATACAATGATATGCTGTACGCTTACGGCACTTACAGTTATATGTGCAACGGAAGATTTCACGGTACAGACTGCTTTTTCCGCTGTCATGGGAAAATATTCCATGCCGTTTTTAGCGGTCTCAATGGCTGTATTTGCATTCTGTACAATTATAGGCTGGTACTACTGCGGTGAAACGGCTTTCCGGTATCTTTCCGGTGGAAACGGACATAAAATATTCTGCATAATCTTTTCACTTCTTGCATCGTCGGGGGCTGTCATGACCATGCAGACCGTATGGACATTATCAGATATTTTCAACGGTCTTATGGCATTCCCTAATCTTGTCGGTCTTGTTTTGCTTATGAATAAAGTTAAAATTCATGTCAATAAATAATATTGACCCTTTAATTTTCAGGAATAACAAACAAGGAGTGATATTTTTATGGGTTATTCAGGCGAAAACAGATATTTCAGTTTCCGTGATGGCTACTGTGAAACCCTCCCGAATATAAACATCGGCTCTGCTGAAACCGCTGTATTCGGACGGTGCATATCACGGTTTTTCAGGAGATTCAGCATAGGCTGTGACGGCTTTAAAAATATGCATATTCTTTACGCACTTTGCTGTGGTCTTTCGGAGTGCGGACGTGACGTATATGTATGCGAAAATACTGACCTTCCGTCATTCAGATTTGGACTTTCCATGCTGTCGGCAGACTGCGGTATATTTATAAGCGGAAACGGCTGTCTGAAATTTTCTTTTTTCGATTCCAGTGGATTTCCGGTGTCAACGTCCGTACTCACCGACATCATGAATGCCAATCCGGCTGATACTGCTGAAAAATGCGGTAAAATCACATCTTCCACATCATTCAGGGAAATTTACATCAATAACCTTGCCGATACTTTCAGCGGTACGGGTTCATCAATTCAAGCCGGAATAAGCTGTGGCTGTCGTTCCGTGCGGTCATTATGGCTTGAATTTTTTTCTGGTGAAGATGATACACTTGTATTTCAGATTTCCGACGACGGACAGCGTGTAAATGCCTATTCGTCGCAGGTCGGATTTATTTCATATGAAAAACTCATACTTGCCTATTCCCTGAAACTTTCGGAAACGGGACAGGCTGTATATTTACCGGACAATTTTCATTATGTAGCTGATTTTATCGGTGAGAAAAGTCCCCTGAAATTAAAACGCTTTTCACCGGACGGACAAATTCCGACGGAAGTGGTGAAACAACGTTTTCTTACAGACCCTTTATATATGTGTATACATCTTGCTGATAACAGAAAAAATTTTATAAATTCTATAAAATCCCTGCCACAGCTTGCTACTGTCAGACGTGAAATAAGCATTGACAGCGTGGAAAATATCCCGTGTGGAAAAAGTATCCTTGAAAATGACGGGCGAATTATTATATCACGAAGCGGAAAAAACCGTATCACCTTACTTGCACAGGCTTACTCATCAGAAACCGCCTCAGAACTGTGTTCACAATGGAGCGAAAAACTCCGCCGTATCGGTTCTCACCGTAACGCATAATATATTTTTTCTGTCTGATAAAATAAAATTTAGTTAATCTGCAAAAGTTTGTTATTTTCTATTGACATGAGTTGTTTATTTTTGTATAATTATAAGTGTATCAATGACGCTTCCGGTTCAGCCGGAAGCATTTACTTAACGAAAAACATAGTATTTACCGGCATATTTCTGTGCCGTTAAAATATTTTCCGGAATTATATAATTCACAACTATTCATTAAGTATTCTGAATTATCTGATATTTTCAGATATTGTCATACTACCATTCCGGAAACATAAACCCACCACCATATGTCAGAAAGAGAGGTTATATAGTGAACGAAAAAGAAAAATCCACTAAACCAAGAAATTATGTATCAAGAGGAACATACACAAAACGCTACTATCAGAAAAGAACGACTACTGAAAGCAATTCCGCCAAAACTGTACCAGAAAAACGCTATCTGGCACAATCGAAAGAAAGCAGAAAGGCAACCGTGAAAATTATTCCGCTGGGTGGTCTTAATGAAATCGGAAAAAATATAACTGTATTTGAATGCTCAAACGATATGTTTATTCTTGACTGTGGTTTGTCTTTCCCCGATACCGATATGCTGGGGGTAGATATTGTTATTCCTGATTTTGCATACATCGAAAGAAACCGTGACCGCATAAGAGGAATTGTAATCACTCACGGGCATGAAGACCACATAGGTGGTCTGCCGTATCTGCTTAAAAAAGTAAATGTTCCTGTCTATGCCACAAGGCTCACAATAGGTCTTATAGAGGGCAAACTGAAAGAGCAGGGACTTTATGGCAAAGTAAAACTTAACGTTGTTGAACCGCGTAAAACCGTTAAAATGGGCTGTATGGCTGTAGAATTTATCAAGGTTAATCATTCTATCCCTGATTCTGTTGGCATGGCTATACATACGCCAGCCGGTGTTATTATCCATACCGGAGATTTCAAGGTTGATTTCACCCCCATAGATGGAAAAATCATTGACCTTGCACGTTTCGGAGAACTTGGCAACAAAGGCGTTCTCGCCCTTATGTCCGAATCAACCAATGCTGAACGTGTCGGCTTTACGCATTCTGAAAAAACCGTCGGAGCATCTTTTGACAAGCTTTTCCAGAAAGCAGAGGGAAAACGAATTATAATTGCTACATTCTCGTCCAATATCCACCGTGTACAGCAAATTATAAATTGTGCCTCAAAATATCAGCGTAAAGTGGCTGTTTTCGGGCGGAGTATGGTTAATGTTATTGCTACTGCCACAGAACTCGGCTACCTGAAAGTTCCCGACAAAATCATGATTGACATTGAAGAAATGGACGACTACAACAGTGAAGATATTGTGCTTATCACGACGGGCAGTCAGGGAGAACCTATGTCCGCCCTCACCCGTATGGCTATGAATGACCACAGAAAAGTTGTCATCACACCTATGGACTTTATCATTATATCCGCTACTCCCATTCCGGGAAATGAAAAGTATGTCACAAAAGTTGTGAATGAACTTATGAAATCTGGTGCAGAAGTGGTCTATGAAGCTATGTATGAAGTACACGTTTCAGGTCACGCCTGTCAGGAAGAACTTAAACTTATGCTTGCACTTACAAAACCTAAATATTTTATCCCCGTGCATGGAGAATACAAACACCTCAAAAAACACAGCGAACTTGCATTGCAGATGGGCATTCCGGAAGAAAATATCTTCATAGCCAGCATAGGAAACGTAATAGAAACGGACGGCAATAAAATGAGTATCGTCTCACAAGTGCCTGCCGGACGTACTCTTGTTGACGGTCTTGGTGTGGGCGATGTAGGATCTATTGTACTCCGTGACAGAAAACATCTTGCACAGGACGGAATAATTATTGTGGTTATCGGTCTTGAAAGAAATTCCAACAAAATTTCCGCCGGTCCTGATATAATTTCAAGGGGATTTGTCTATGTCAGAGAGTCGGAAGAACTCATGCATGAAGTCAAAGACTGCATAAGTGATGTACTTCATAAATGCTCTCCGGCTGAACTCCGTGAATGGACTTTCCTTAAAAACAAAATGCGTGACGAACTTTCAGAATGCATTTATGAAAAAACAAAACGCAGTCCTATGATACTGCCGATTATTATGGAAATCTGAATTGTTTCCGAAAGGAGCTGTAATCTTGAAAAAGAAATTTCCGGCAGTCTCGCTTATCCTGCTTGCAATTCTTTTGACAGAAACGATAGTTTTCTCACTTCTGCTAAGCAATTACGATACTGCTAAGGGAATAACCTGTCTTATATTGTCTGCTCTGACCTCCCTGCTCTGCATAGCTGAAATATTCCTCTTTGCCGGAAATACTATAAAACACGTTTCCCGCATGAATGAACATCTTGAAAATTCAGTATCTGAATATATCAATTCCGTGGCTGAACCAGTCGCCGTCATTGACAGCGAAAACCGGCTTATATGGTATAATACAGCTTTTACGGAAAAAATCAGCGACAGTAAAAAAATTTACGGCATGGATATAGAAAGTCTGACAGACATGAATATTAACAATATTATTTCAGCCGGCATGGGTATCTGTACCCTTAACGGCAGTACATACCGTATAACGTCTGATAAATATTCCGAAAATAATGTATCCCTGAATATTCTTTTTTTCCATGACGAAACCGATTATGCTTCTCTTAAAAAGAAATTCGACGAAATACACCCGAATGTAGTTATAATTATGGTTGATAACTATGACGAAATCCTACAGAATGCCAAAGAAAGTGAAAAGTCACAGGCTTCCGTTGAAGTTGAAAAGCTTATCGAAAACTTTATGAGCAGTACTAACGGTTTTGTCCGGAAAAGCGGTTCTAATACTTTCTATGCCGTAATCGAAAATAAACATCTTGACGAAATAATAGCTGGAAAATTCAATATACTTGACCTTGCAAGAAATATCAAAATAGCTGGAAAATATCCGCTTACCTTTTCTATAGGTGTTGGAAAAGGTGCGGAGTCCCTCGCTGAAAGTGAACAGATAGCAAAACAATGTCTTGATATGGCATTAGGTCGCGGTGGCGACCAGGCTGTACTCCGGACAGACAGCGGTTATCAGTTTTTCGGCGGAGTTTCACAGGGTATGGAAAAGAAATCCCGTGCAAAAACCCGTATACTCGCAAACGCTTTACAAGATGTTATAATGAGTTCGGATAAGATATTCATGATGGGGCATCGTTTCGGTGACCTTGATTCCGTCGGTGCATCGTGCGGAATGGCTGGTGCTGTCAGACTGCTCGGCAAAGAAGCACATATAGCCGTGAACCGTTCCGCTAATCTTGCCAGCAATCTCATTGACCTTACGGAAGAACGCACCGACAATGAATTATTTATATCTCCGGAAAACGCCATTGCACTCATAGGCGAAAATGATTTACTTATCATAGTAGATACTCACAGTCGTGATGTTCTTGAATCTCCGGAACTTTATGACAAAGCAAAGTCTGTTGTTATTATTGACCATCACCGCAAAAAAGCCGGATTTATTGATAATGCGGTTATTTTCCACCACGAACCATATGCCTCATCTGCCTCTGAAATGGTAACGGAAATTATACAATATTTCAGTTTTCCGCCTGAGGAAATCTTACCGCCATGTCATGCGGACGCACTTCTTGCCGGCATTATGCTTGATACTAAAAATTTTGTCATGCGTACAGGTGCAAGAACTTTTGAGGCGGCAGCTTTTCTTAAAAAACTCGGTGCTGATACCGTGGGCGTAAAACTGCTTTTTTCCGGCACTATAGACCTTTACAGACGAAAATCACAAATTGTTGCATCTGCTGAAATATATGGAAGTTTCGCTATTGCAATGGCTGATTTTCAATCCGATGATATAAGGCTTGCTGCACCACAGGCAGCAGATGAACTTTTAAGTATATCTGGCATTGATGCCTCATTTGTGCTTTATACAACAGGAAATACCATAAATATTTCCGCCCGTTCATTCGGAGCTGTGAATGTTCAGTTGATAATGGAAAAACTCGGCGGAGGCGGTCATCAGACAATGGCTGCCACACAGATTAAGAACATATCGGCTGATAAGGCTATAGATATGCTGAAATCAGCTATTGACGAAACCGATTATTCCGGAAACAATACATAAAACATTAAAAATTATATATTCTGTCACTTTACATAAAGGCAGAATTATGATATAATAAATCTGTAAACTCAAAGACAAGAAAGGAAGTTTTTTATGAAAGTAATTTTTTTACAGGACGTAAAAGGTTCAGCAAAGAAAGGTGAGGTTAAGAACGTCGCCGACGGATATGCAAGAAATATGTTAATCCCTAAGGGTCTTGCCGTTGAGGCAAACGCTAAGAATATGGCTGAACTTGCCGGTCAGAAAGCATCGGCACAGCATAAAATTGACCTTGAAATAAAATCCGCTGAAGAAGCGTCTGCAAAACTCAAAGGTCAGAAAGTAACTATTACTGCAAAGGCTGGCTCTAACAGCCGTCTCTTTGGTTCTGTCACAGCCGGAAACGTCGCTGACGCTATCAAAAAGCAGATAGGCGTTGAAGTTGACAAGAAAAAAATAAATCTCAGCACTGATATAAAGAATTTCGGTTCTTATAACGCCGTAATAAAGCTTTATAATGGTATTTCCGAAAAAATTGACATTGAAGTAATTGAAGGCTGATATGGTGGTTATTAATGGAATCAAATAACCTACCACACAGTATAGAGGCGGAACAATCCGTTATAGGTGCGATTATAAAAAATCCGGCTGTTATTCCCGATGTCGTAGAACTGATAAAGCCTGATTATTTCTACAGCCCACAGCACAGGGCGATATATTCGGCTATAGTGCATATGTATACAAGTGGAAGACCAGCAGACACAATCACTATACTGAATGAAGTCCAGAAAATGAACATATTTGAGTCTCAGGCGGAGGGAAGACGTTATCTTGCGGAAATTGCCGGTATTCTGCCGTCAACTGCAAATGTTACCAGTTACTGCCGAATAGTTGCAGACAAATATCTTATCCGCAGTCTTGCTACTGTCGCACAGAATATAATCGAAAATATAAATTCTGGAGAGAATGACTCACAGTTACTGATTGATTCTGCTGAACAGCAGATTTATGATATACGTCAGGGACGGAATGTTAAAGGGCTTATACCTATTTCGGAGGCTATCACGGAGGCTTATGACAGACTTGGAAAAATTTCAGGACCAGATAAGGACAAATACGTCGGTGCAAGGACGGGATTTTCACTTCTGGACAGCATTATATCAGGTCTGAACAAATCAGACCTTGTTATAATTGCAGCACGTCCGGCAATGGGCAAGACAGCTTTTGCCATGAATATAGCCGTAAACGTCGCAAAACGTACTGAAAAGGACGTTATAACTTTCAATCTTGAAATGTCAAGTGAACAGCTTGCTTTGCGTATGCTGTCCACAGAATCTCTTGTTGACTCAAACCGTCTCCGTAATGGACGTATCACCGGTGATGAATGGGTAAAACTTGCTACAGGTGCGGGATATTTAGGCACACTACCTATTTATATAGATGACACCGCAAGTATATCTGTTCAGCAGATAAAGGCAAAACTCCGGCGTGTAAGAAATTTAGGTCTTGTGATTATTGACTATCTACAGCTTATTTCTTCATCATCATCACGCCACGAAAACAGGGCTATTGAAGTATCTGAAATAACACGCCAGCTGAAAATTATGGCAAAAGAACTCAATGTGCCTGTTATTCTGCTTTCACAGCTGTCAAGAGGAGTCGAAAGTCGTACCGATAAAAGACCCATGCTTTCAGATTTGCGTGAATCCGGTTCTATCGAACAGGACGCTGATATAGTGCTTTTTCTTTACCGTGATGCCTACTATAACAAGGAAAGTACAAAACAGAATATTTCCGAATGCATTGTGGCTAAAAACAGACACGGCGAAACCGGCACTATAGAACTTATATGGGACGGAAAATATACACGCTTTTCAAATCCGGATTACAGCAATCCGGCGGAGAGATAACATGACTGATAAAATTTTTTCTTTTATTAAAAAATATAATATGATTAATAAAGGCGATACTGTTATATGCGGTCTTTCAGGCGGTGCAGACAGTGTCTGCCTTCTTGTTGTTCTTTACAGAATAAGCCGAAAAATCGGATTTTCTGTAAAGGCTCTTCATGTAAACCACTGCTTGCGTGGAGACGAAAGCAACAGAGATGAAAATTTCTGCCATGAATTATGCATAAAATTAAATATTCCGTTTAAGGCTGTTTCATGCAATGTAACGGCTTTTGCAGAAGAAAACGGTCTTTCTACAGAAGAAGCTGCAAGAAAATTAAGATATAAAATATTTTCGGAAAATTCCGTCGGTGCAAAAATCGCCACCGCACACAATGCCAATGATAATCTTGAAACGGTTATTTTCAATCTTGCACGCGGTTCAGCCCTGAAAGGTCTTTCCGGCATACCACCGGTAAGGGATAATATAATCCGCCCGCTGCTTGTGGTGAGCCGTGCGGAAATAGAAGAATATCTTCGGAACATCGGGCAGAATTACGTCACCGACAGCACTAATCTTTCAGATGACTACACCCGTAACAAGATACGTCATCAAGTTCTGCCGGTTCTTTGCGGAATAAATCAGTCATTGATTGAAACGTCCGTAAATTCAATAGACGCTGTCCGCTCCGAAAATTCCATGATAGAGGAACAGACCGAAAAGGCATTTTCTGAATGCAGACAGAATAATAAATTATCTGGTCTGAATAATTTCAATGAAGTGATACGCCGGAGATGCATTGCACGGCTTTTGACGGAAAATTCACTCCCCTACTCTCACGACAGACTCATTCAGGCTGATAACATTCTTATTAACAGCGGAAAAATAAACATTTCAGGGGATATTTTCTTTATTTCGGACGGCACAATCGCTGAATTAAAAAAAATCCCCCCTGCTCGCCAACCCGAACTTATCTCAACAGAACTGAAAATCGGTGAAAATATTATTTTTTCTGACAAAGTTTTTTCATGTGAAATTATTTTGTGTGACGATTTGCCGAAAATTAATTCTGTTCATAAAAAATTAACATTTTATATGTTGGATTATGATAAAATAATAGGAAGAGTTATTTTGCGTAACCGCCGTTTCGGAGACAGAATACAGCTTCAGGGACGAAATTTCACATCATCGGTAAAAAAATTAATCAATGAAAAAATTCCCGCCGGTGAACGTGATACACTGCATTTTCTTGAAGACGAAAACGGCACAATTTTCGCCGAAAAACTTGGAGTGGCACAGCGTGTAGCTCCCGACAACAACACAGTGAAACTGCTGAAAATTTCAGTAAGAAACAAATAACAAAGATTGGAGTGGATATTTTTTGACACCAAAAAAGAACAGAGGCATTTTTACCTATCTTTTTGTCGTATTGATTGCCATTTTCTGCATTTATTTTGTAAGCACAAGGCTTTCAGATACGGCAAATAAAAATGACTACACAAGCATAATAAGTCATTTTGATAACTATGAGGTCTCATATTATGAACTTGACCTTGGCACTGGTGAGCTTACCTATCAGCTCAGGGGCGAAGAAATCAGGAAAAGATATGAAGTACCTAATGTTAATATTTTCCTAAGTGATACGGAAGAATACAGAAAAAACTACAACGAAAAATACCCTGATGAACCCCTTAAACAGAACTATATAAAAATCACCGACCGTACATGGCTTTATTCGCTGATACCAGTTATTCTTACGATAATTTTAGGAATTGCAATTCTTGTCTTCATGATGAGGCAAAGTAACGGTGGCGGAAAATATACCTCTTTCGGAAAAGCTAACCTGAAAAATCAAGCTGGTGCAAGAAAAGCTACTTTCGCTGACGTTGCCGGTGCAGATGAGGAAAAACAGGAACTTGAAGAAATTGTTGATTATCTTAAAAATCCTAAAAAATATACTGAAATCGGTGCAAAAGTCCCTAAGGGTGTACTTCTGTTAGGTCCTCCCGGAACGGGCAAGACCTTGCTTGCAAGGGCTGTAGCCGGTGAGGCGGGCTGTCCATTTTTCCCCATTTCCGGCTCTGATTTCGTGGAAATGTTCGTCGGCGTGGGTGCTTCCCGTGTGCGTGACCTCTTTGAACAGGCAAAAAAACACTCTCCGGCTATAATCTTTATTGACGAAATAGACGCGGTAGGTCGCCACAGAGGTGCTGGACTTGGTGGTGGTCACGACGAAAGAGAACAGACCCTTAACCAGTTACTTGTTGAAATGGACGGTTTCACCGGAAACGAAAGCGTTATAGTCATTGCAGCTACAAACAGACGTGATATTCTTGACCCTGCCCTGCTCCGTCCCGGACGTTTCGACAGACAGATTGTTGTCGGTTATCCAGATGTAAAGGGACGTGAAGAAATCCTCAACGTTCATGCAAAAAACAAACCACTTGCTCCGGACGTTGATTTGAAAGTAATCGCACAGACCACACAGGGATTTACAGGTGCAGACCTTGAAAATCTCCTTAATGAAGCCGCATTGCTTGCCGCACGTGCCGAAAGACTCGCCATAACTGAAAAAGATATTGAAGACGCTACAATGAAAGTAATTGCCGGTCCTGAAAAGAAGTCAAGAATTGTTTCTGAACACGACCGCCGTGTGACCGCTTATCACGAATCTGGTCACGCTATAGCAGCCTATAATCTTCCTACACAAGACAAAGTACATCAGGTGACTATAATTCAGCGTGGCATGGCTGCCGGTCTTACTGTAACACGTCCGGATAACGACGACCAGCACGTTTCACGAAATCAAATGCGTGAAAGTATTATAATGCTCCTTGGTGGACGTGTAGCAGAAGAACTCGTCCTTGACGATATATGCACAGGTGCATCAAATGACATCGAACGTGCCACCAATACCGCACGTAATATGGTTACAAAATACGGTTTTTCAAAGAAACTCGGTACAGTGGTTTACGGCTCGGACAATGATGAGGTATTTCTTGGCAAGGATTACGGACACACAAGAAATTACAGTGAGGCTGTAGCAGGACAGATTGACAATGAAGTGTCATCTATCATTCATAAAGCCTACAGTGATTGTGCTGAAATTCTCAATGCTAACATGGATAAATTGCATCTGCTTGCAAAGTATCTCCTTAAATTTGAAAAAATTGATGGTGATGACTTTGAAAAGCTCATGAAAGGTGAAATTACTGAAGAAATTCTCATTGACCATACAGGCGGTGAAGAGATTAAGGAAATTCTATAATACTTTCCGGACTGCCGTAAAAAAACACTGGCAGTCCTTTTTTAAAATAAATATACAGGAGATAATAAAATGGACAAAAAATATTATTCAAACCGCATAAATGCTATTCTCAACGAAGTAAAAAAAGCCGTTATCGGCAAAGACCAGATTATTATAAAAGTATTGCTGGCTATTCTCTGCAAGGGTCATGTACTCATTGAGGACATTCCTGGTGTGGGAAAAACTACCCTTGCACTTGCATTTTCAAAGGCTCTTTCCCTCGAACACAACAGAATGCAGTTCACGCCGGACGTTCTCCCCTCCGATGTAACGGGTTTTTCAATCTATAATAAAAACACTGGAACTTTTGAATTTCGTGAAGGTGTAGCATTCTGCAATTTATTCCTTGCCGACGAAATTAACCGTACATCAAGCAAAACACAGTCTGCACTCCTCGAACTCATGGAAGAAAAAAGCATTACCGTTGATGGCGTGACATACCGCCTCCCCGAACCCTACACGGTCATAGCCACACAAAACCCTATCGGTTCAGCTGGTACGCATAATCTTCCGGACTCACAGCTTGACCGCTTTATGATAAAGTTAAGTATGGGCTATCCGGATTTCAGCGGTGAAGTTTCTATCCTGAAATCAAAATCAAATGACAATCCGCTTGCAAACGTAAACCCCGTCGCTGATACTGATATTATTCTTGAGTTGCAGGAATATATTTCAAATATATATATCGACGACAGAATATATGAATATATCGTATCACTTTCATCTGCTACCCGAAACCACCCTATGCTGAAACTCGGCATAAGTCCACGTGGTACTCTTGCACTCATGAATATTTCACGGGGAATAGCCGTTGCTATGGGACGTGATTATGTCATTCCCGACGATGTTTCATATATATGCCATGATGTCTTTGAACATAGAATAATGCTGAACTCAAAAGCTAAACTTTCAGAAGTAACCGCCGGAAATGTCATAACCGAAATCATAAAATCCGTATCAGTGCCAAAAATCGCCAAAGGGTGAAAAGCTATGGTAATAACAAAAATTCTCTTTCTGCTCCTGATAATAATATGTATATTTTTTTACATATTATATATATGGGATTTTTCACTGATACTTATGATAATATTTTTAGCACTTCCGGTTGTGATGTTTGCAACAACTTTTATAACAAAAAAATTAACAACAACAGAATTTGCAGTACAGGCAAAAACCACTCCTAAAAATACTTCATTTCCGGTACAGCTATGTATCACGAATAACAGTATTTTTCCTGTCGGCAAGGCGGAGGCACATATTGAATACTATAATATATTCAATAATCAGATAAATGAATTTGAGTTACTTTTTCCCTTACAGGCAAAAAACACACAGCGTGTTACATTCCAGTTAAGTTCAAAATACTGCGGTATACTCAAAATCCGTTCAGCATATATAAATATATATGACCCCCTTCGTATGTTCCGTTTCAGAACCGGAAAAAACATAACCGTTGAAATAGCTGTCATGCCTGAAATACACGAAGTCAACGGCTCTGTCAGCTATACAGACCGTGAAATAGAGGAAAGTTCCATGTTTTCCGAAAATACAGCAGGTGATGACCCGTCAGAAGTCTTTGACCTCCGTGATTACGTCATGGGTGATAAGCTGAATCGTATTCACTGGAAATTATCATCAAAAAAAGATGATTTGATAGTCAAGGATTACAGTATGCCGGTTGACGTGCCGTGTATGCTTTTCCTGAACCTTAAATGCTATGAGGATTCCGAATATACGCTTCCGGTCTTTGACACTCTCGTCGAAACGCTTATTTCATTATCACAGTTCCTTATAGAAAATGAACGCATTCACACAATAGTTTACTACAACGCAAAAATGAGAGAATTTACTGAAACAGACATAACAAGTCCGGAAGTCCTCGCTGAAACGGTAAGAAATTTGATACTCTCAATGAATGACAATCTTTTCTGTGAACCACCTGAAAAATATTTTCAGATAAACCAAAGTATTGCACTTTCATCGTTCACTTTTATAACCTCCGCACCTGATACAGCAATTCTGCACTATATAGAGGAAAATATCGATTCTGATATAAGAAATGCAGTTGTTGTTGTAAAGTCTCCGGACGACGCTTTAAATATCTGTTCCGGACTTACTGAACTCAATGCAGTTCCTGTTGTTATCGGCAGAATAACATCGTCCGTCAGGGACATCGAGCTTTGAGGGGGTGCGGAACATGAAAAAAAAGAATATGTCAAACAACAATGGTGTCATGATATGCGACAGTATGATAATGTCCGTAACAAAAAAAAGACCCGATTTCCGCAAGACAGAGGCAATATTAATAGCTGTAATGGGCTTTGCGTCTGTTATAATGTCATTTTTAGGAATGTTCACTTTCCGTTTCAACGAAAGCCAGTTTATATTCTGTGCCGTTTTTGTATCATTATTTTACATAGTGGTATCTCTTATCGGCAAACGTGCCTTATGGGTAATGCTTGTTTCGGTTGTGGCGTTCGTCGGGTTAGCATACACCAAAATTGATAGCATAGCCGACGGCTTCAAATTCATTTATAACATAATATATAGT
>CAMWQI010000017.1 GCA_947176345.1 uncultured Ruminococcus sp. | reverse complement strand
TTATGCCGTATCAAAAATCCGTAAGGCTATAAAGGATAATGCCGGGCTTAAAGCAGATTTTGCGGACGTTCTGAAAAACGGTGAATTTATCCGCACACCTGCTGAAAATATAAAAATCGGTGATATTCTCCGCATAAAAGCCGGTGAGCGTATAGCCGTTGACGGAACTGTTGAAAACGGTGAATCACGTATAGACACCTCCGCTGTGAATGGTGAGCCTGTACCGCTTACTGTCCGTAAGGGTGATGAAATAATGTCCGGCTGTATAAATCTTTCAGAAAGTTTCACACTCCGTGCAACTGCTACCGCTGATGAATCAATGATTTCAAAAATTGCACAAGCCGTTGAGGATGCATCTTCTTCAAAACCGAAAATCGACAGATTTATAACAAAATTCTCCAAATTATACACTCCCATAGTGCTTGCGGTGGCACTGCTCACAGCGGTTATTCCGTCACTTGTAACTGGTGAGTGGCAAAAATGGGTATATTCAGCCCTTACTTTCCTTGTAATAAGCTGTCCGTGTGCGTTGGTTTTAAGCGTTCCGCTTGCCTATTTTTCGGGAATAGGTGTAGCCTCAAAGCTTGGAATACTCTTTAAAGGCGGTTCTGCTATTGAAGCACTTGCCGGTGTAAAGACCATTGCTTTTGACAAAACGGGTACTCTCACAAATGGTGATTTTTCCGTTACAGATGTTAAGACATTTGATGGTATAACAAAGGAAAAACTCCTTGAAATCTGCGTTTCATGTGAAAAATCCTCTACTCACCCTGTTGCTGAAAGTATAGTTGAATATTGTGAAAACAATTCAATAAAATCTGTAATGCCCGAAAAAGTCACGGAGCTTGCCGGACGTGGTATATCTGCACTTATTGACGGGGAAAAAATTCTTTGCGGTAATGAACGCCTCATGAAAGAAAATAATATTATCATTCCTGAATATAACAACGCCGGAAGTATTGTCTATATTGCGGTAAATGGTACTGTTAAGGGTATAATAACTGTTTCCGATACCATAAAGAAAACTACTGCTGAAACTATTTTGTCACTGAAATCTATGGGCATACACACGGTTATGCTTACCGGTGACAAATCCGAAAATGCCCTTGATGTCGGTAAAAAAATCGGCATAGATTACGTAAAAGGTGACTTAATGCCTGACGGAAAACTTCATGAAATTGAAAAAATCCGTAGCGAAAGAGGTTCTGTTATGTTCATAGGAGACGGCATAAATGATGCTCCTGTTCTTGCCGGTGCAGATGTAAGCGGTGCTATGCAGAATGGTTCTGACCTTGCATTAGAGGCATCAGACGCTGTATTCATGAACTCCGAACCTGATTCAGTTCTTAGAGCAAAAAAAATATCCGACAGAACTTTGAAAGTAGCATATCAGAATATAGTTTTTGCACTCGTGATAAAAGCGGTTGTTCTGTTGCTCGGACTTCTTGGACACCCTAATATGTGGCTTGCGGTCTTTGCGGACTCCGGCACGGCTATGTTGCTTATACTCAATTCTGTAAAAATCCTTAATTCCAGAAAATATCAGTGAAAATAAACGGGTGGTCTAAAGACCACCCGTTTTAAATATTATTAAAATATACTTTACAAACTATATAATATGTGATATAATTTTCTTATAAAAATATTTAAAGGAGATAACATGAAAAAAATTTCTATTGCACTTATTGCATTCAGCCTTGTGACAGGCTGTTCTGATGAAGTAAAAACACTTCCCACAAATTTAGTCACTCCGCAAGCGACAGGTACTACAGCCTCCGACAGTATTCCCGTATTCTCACAAAAAACAAATGTAAAGCCACCAGATGACCTTATTCTTGAAACACCTGAAACTGTTGAAATTTACGAATTTATGACTATTTCCGACTTTGTAAGACAAGCAAATGTTGAAATTCTCAACGGCGAAAGAATGCTTGATACTTCTGAAATGGGTGAACATGAAATTTACATAAACTGCCGGTGCAGTTACGGAGAATTTCAGCAGAAAGTGAAATATACTGTCGCTGATACTACAGCACCTACTTTGCTTAATATGGGTGTATCACCGTATGTCACCAAAGGCACGGATTTTGACCTGAAAAAAATTGTCGGCTATGCAGATAATTGTGACCCTGTACCCGTCCTGACATACGATGGTGAAGTTGACACCGAAACAATAGGCAACTATCCCATAACCGCCCATGTCACAGATAGTTCCGGCAATGAGACTTCATGGGATATGACAGTTGTTGTTTTAAATGAAACACCCTCTTCTGATTTCAGCGGTGAGTGGACACCTGATTACAGCGACGGAACGCCTTTCACGGATTTCATTGAAACTTATGCCGGTGAGGATAGGAAGTTCGGAATAGATGTATCAACATGGCAGGGAGATATTGATTTCAATGCAGTGAAAAACGCCGGCTGTGATTTTGTCATAATTCGTATGGGATATTTCTATGACGAAATAAAACAAGATGACTGGTACGCTGAAAATATCCGCAAAGCCCGTGAAGCCGGTCTTGAAGTGGGCATTTATTTTTATACTACATTAAATTCCGCTGATAATGTAAAGGAACTTGCATCATACATAAATGAAACTCTTGACGGTCAGGAACTTGATTTTCCTGTTGCTTTTGACTGGGAAGAATTTACTACTTTTCAGGAGTATAATATAAGTCTCCATGACCTCAATGAGCTTTTCAATCTGTTCTGTGCCGAAATGGAAAGTTATGGATATTCGGCTATGCTTTACAGCAGTAAGAATTTTCTTCTCAATTCGTGGACAAATAATTACAATGAACCTGTATGGCTTGCACACTTTGTGGACGAAACCGACTACACCGGTGACTATTTCATGTGGCAGGCAAGCAGTACCGGACTTATTGACGGCATAGAGGGTTATGTGGATATGAATATTCTTTACACGGACAAATTAAATAAATAACTTACAACTGCCGGAAACGGCAGTTTCACTTTTGGAGGTGAAAATATGAAATTATTATCCGACAATGAAATAAAATCCATGCCTGAATTTAAAGAAATTCCGGAATATGACGACAAATATATAAACAGTATTTATAATAACTGGCTGTTTTTGGACAGATTCTATGATATTATAAAAAAAACAATAAGTTCGGAAATTATTCTTTACAGTGAATATTACTGGGCAACATTATTTATAAATGCGTATTATAAAAAATACAATACGGACTACTCCGGCTTTGAACAGTGTCATTTCAAGATTATTGACCGTATAGAACATACTTTAGGAAATGTTGATATAGCTTTGCTTGAAAGAATAGAATTATCAATTGATGATAAGATTATTTGACTATATTTTTCGACGATATTTTGTAGGAGTTACACCGACAATTTTCTTAAACTGTCTCATAAAATGCTCCTCATTGTCATATCCGCACATAGCTGAAACTTGTGATACAGTACATGATGTCTCACTAAGAATTTCCTTTGCCTTTTCAATTTTTCCGCTGATAACATCTGAAATACACGATACACCGAACATCTCTTTATAAATATGCTGAAAATATGACCGTGACATATTAACATCAGATGCCATTGAATCAACATTCCATTTCATTTGCGGATTACGGTAAACTTTTTCCCTTAACTCTATAAGTGCATTGTAATGTGGGTCAGCCGTCTGCTGTGCCTCATCATGCCGTCCGGAAAAATCGCTTATTTTCAGCAGTAAAGTCTTCATAAGTGTATCAGTCATTTTTACCCGTCTTGAACTTAATGAATAATATTCAGACGCAATATTCCGCATAATATTGCTTATAAAATCCGTATCTGCAAACTGAACAGGACGATTGAACGGTAGTTCCAATGACTCAAAAAATTCATTGTCATTGTCCTTATCAAAACATATCCAGTCACATATAAAAAAATCATTATCCGCGGAATATTGCCAAATAACAGTAGCGTCATACAAAACGAAAATATATGGCTGTGTTCGGTAAACAGTGCCATCAATATGAAAAACTGCACTGCTTTTTGTAAGAATAAGCATAAAGACATTTTTTTCCGGTTCATGCCGGAAACTGTATTCACTGCTGTAAACCGAATTATAGCCGGTAGATATTATATTCATGGCATCACTCCTCCGCAATAAAACGCCATTCAATATTTTTCCAGTATTCACCGGCGTAATCTATTCCGACTCTTTTTGCAGTCTGTATTGACGGTCGGAACCCGTCGTCTTCAATCCATATATCAGAATTTCCGCATATTTCCTGTTTATTGAAATTCCCGTCCATTTGCAGATATTTTGTTATTTTTGCCGGTCCGTTATGGACTTCACCGGCACGTATAAGAACACACTGCGGGTCTCCGGTTTCACCGGTGGTAATATTCATAAGCCAATGAATGCCATAACAAAGATAAACATAAATTTTTCCGCTTTCCCCGTAAAGAATTTCTGTTCGCTTAGTTTTTCCCTTTGAGGCATGACAGGCTTTGTCTTCTTCCCCCCTATATGCCTCTGTTTCAGAAATTCTTTCCTTTATAAGTGTACCGTCCGGAAGTTTCCGGACAAGTATTTTTCCGACAAGTTCCGGTGCTACTTCCAGACAGTCACGCCGGAAAAATTTTTCTGTAAGTTTAACATTCATTTCGACACCCTCAAACTTTTTTCAAGTTCCAAATCAGGCTTAACAAAAGCCGTTTTATAGTTAGTAAATATAACTTTACCTGGTTTAGCACCGGACGGCTTTTTCACATATCTTGCGAGACAATAGTCTACCGGCACAAGATTTGAGTCACGCCCCTTGCTGTTTACTGATGCAATAACTGCCGCCTGTTCAAGAGTTCTGTCCGGCGGAGTAGTCCCGTCCGTGACTATTATCACGTGCGAACCCGTTATAGTTTGTGTGTGTAGCCATATATCCGTTTTTTCGGCGAATTTAAGGGATAATTTATCATTCTGATAATTATTCCGTCCCACAAGTATGGTGTAGCCGTCGGAAGATTTATACTCAATCGGAGGTAAGGCTTTAGGTGGTTTCGCCTTGTTGTTCGTGGATTTTATATAACCCTGCTCCCGTAATTCAAGACGGAGCTGTATTATATCGTTTTCCGAAGTGGCACGGGTCAACGCATCAAAGACACTTTCTAAATATTGAAGTTCTTCCTCTCCCCTCTCAATCTGTTCAGTTAGTTTCTTTTCAGCCGTGACTGCTTTTTTATACTCATTGTAATAATATTGTGCGTTCTGTGAGGGAGTTTTTCTTGTATCAAGTTTTATTTCAGTCTGTGGACAGTTTTCGTCATAAAAATTCTCAACAATTGCCGAATTATCACCTTTTTTTATACGATAGATATTAGCGGAAATCAAATCACCACAAAGTTTATAATATTCCCTGTCAGAACACACCGAAAGTTCCTCACGCTGTGCCGAAATTCTTCTTGTTATACGGTCTGTAAGATTGACAAGCAGTCTAAACAGGTCATTAGCACGTTGTTTTGTGCGGACAGCGTTGTCACGTTCTGAATAAAAATAGTCAAGCAGTTGTGATGCCGTCGGAAGTTCCTTATTATCCATGAAATCCCCATACTGCGTAATCTCAATAAATGAAAAATCCTTTAAAATGCCGTCTTTTGTGCTTACGACATTGAAACAACATTCACCATTAAGGAGTTGCACCCGTGTACGTTTTATTGCGAAAAGTAGCCTTACAAGAGCCATACCGGAAACATTACCGTCAAGATGTTTACCGTTTCCGGCATAAAACGCCCATTCACGTGCAAGAACCGGTGAAATTCCCTCAAAAATCCTGATAAGTGCCTTTGAAAGTTCCGCCTGCGAATTTTCCTGTAATCTGTCAATAATTTCTTCACCTTCGGCAGTAAGGAAATTCAGGCGGTCACTTTTCGGCGGTAAAGTGTATTTCATAGCCGGAAGTACCATTCTTTCACGGGACATTTCACTGTCAACACGCTTTATGCTGTCAATAATTTTCCCGTCGCTGATAATTATGAGATTTGAACATCTGCCCATAATCTCACACGCAAGAGTAATAACAACCACGTCGCCTAATTCATTTATGCATTCAAAATCAAGAAAAAGTATTCTTTCCAGTCCGTCCTGACGAATATCAATTAATTTTCCGTTGCCGAGACGTTTTCTTAAAAGCATACAGAACATTGGTGGTGTCTGTGGATTATCAACATTCTTTTCAGTTATATGAACTCTTGAACTACCGGCATTTGCCGATATATAAAGTTTTTTAGAGCCTTGCCGTGTACGTATAGAAATAATAATTTCCTCACGGGACGGCTGATGGATTTTTTCAATCCGTCCGCCGATAAGTTGTGTTAGTTCGTTTTTTACTGCAAACAGAAACGCTCCGTCTAAAGCCATAAAATCAGTCCTTTACTATTTTTCTTTTGTCCGAAAGATATACCAGTGTAGCCATACAAACAATAAACAGCGGTATACTTACATATAAAAGCCATATTTTGTCCACAAAGAATGTAGAGTTACAGCTAATAATATAGATAACTATATTTGCAATACTATGAAATATCATACAATATATAATATTTCCGAATTTAGTGAATATAATACTAAGAATAATTCCGACAATAAAAATATCTATAAATCTTGGTAACGTTCCACCAAAATGTATAACCGCCCATATTACAGAAACAAGTATAAATGAAAAAATTTTTTTGCCAAATCCGGCAGACATTAACAACAGTGTAAGCATCGAAAATCTGAAAATAATTTCCTCTGATACCGGAGCTAACAACCCTGTACCTATCCAGTCCGTCACGTTGTATATTTCGTCTGATGGTTCAGACAGTACCTCCCTGTATTCAGTGAGTACGGTTATGACGGTGTATATAACCGACATGGCAATTACCAATAACAATTCGTCCGGTTTTGGCATTTTAAATACATCTTTTGCATTGATATTAAATTGCTTTTTCATGACGAATACGCACAGCAACGCTCCGGCAAATATTGACAAATCCATAATAAAACCGCTATATTTTTCGCCGATTATTCCTACAAAAACCACACCCAGTCCCATAGGACAAAGTCCAGCAATTAGCATAACAAAAGCATAACCGAATTGTTTCAAATAACTTTTCATAAAGTTCTCCTGTATGTAAGCAATTCAAAGTCCGCCGTTATTTCGATACTTTCAAGTGAAGATAATCTTTCCTGCTGAATTTTTCCCGTCCGGTAATAGTAGGGTGTCATTGAAAAAAGCGACTGTATATCATTTTGGTTGTCAAGTAAAAACTTATACGTTATGTGTTTTTTTCCGTCAAAACGGAAACCCTCCAGGTCATATGGCTTTACTTCATTTTTGTAGGGCGTATCATAGACGGCTTTTTTCAGTTCCCACAGGTGATTTTCAGACGGTATAACCATTAACATAGTGCCATTATTTTTCAGAACACGCCTAAATTCACCACTGCAATACGGCGAAAAAACCGTAACGAGCGTATCACATGAGCTATCAGCAACCGGAATGTGAAAGATGCTTGCCACCGCAAATTTTATATTTTTATTGCGTTTCACCGCAAAATCAATGGCAGTTTTTGAAATATCTATGCCATAAATTTCAGCATTAGGAAGTTTATTTTTTATACCACAAGTATAATATCCCTCACCGCAACCAGCATCTAAAATAACTCCTGTGCTGATTTTTTCACAAAGAGCATCACGCAACGGAGCATAAAAACCTTTATCCAAAAAATCACGCCTTGCCTGTACCATAAGTTTATTATCTCCATGAATGGACTTTCCCGCGTGTTTTGAAAGTAAAAGATTTACATAACCGCTTCTTGCTATATCAAAGCTGTGTCCCGACGGGCAGATATAGTTTTTCTCCGATATATCAAGATTTTTACGGCATACCGGACATACAAGAATACCCATTCCACACCTCACAGATAAACGGCTGGGTCAATGGAAGTTTCACCTAATATAACCTCAAGCTGTGGGAATTTTTCCTCAATAGTACATCTGATTTCCTCAAGGACAATATTTTCAGTATGGAAGTGTCCACAATCAAAAAGCGTTATATGGCGGTTATTCGCATCAATCCAAACATCATGCTTGACATCTCCGGTAATGAACGAATCGCATTTTTTTGAAATTGCAAGGTCAAGCATAGAACCACCCGAACCAGAACAAAAGGCAAAACGCTTTACCTTATGTGAGCCGTAACGGTTCATACGGACGTAAGGACAGCCGAAAATATCCTTTAAAACCTGTCCGAATTTATCAACCGGTGTGCGTTCTTTCAGTTCACAAATCCATCCTAAATTATTTCCGTTGCCACAGTCTTCAAAAATTTCAGGTTCATTCTCAAATTCAAAGTGTTCAGAAAGTTTCCGCAATATGACACCATTAGTACCGCCTTTGGAAATATCAAGATTTGTATGCATACATATTGCCGAAATATCACTGTAAATAAGCCTGAAAACCGGACTTTTACGGTTTATTTTCTTCAGAGGTTTGAAAATAACAGGGTGGTGCGAAATCATTAATTCCGCTCCTTTGCATTCAGCCTCATATATTGACGGAATAGTTATATCAAGCGTTAGCATTATCTTACTACATTCCATATCATAGTTTTCCACCAAAAGACCGGAATTGTCCCATTCCTCTTGAATATCCACGGGATATACTTCATTCAGATAATCATAAACGTCATTAATTTTAACTTTGTCAATACCGTTTTCGAGTTTGTAAGCAAGTGCCGAAAAATGCACTGATTCTGAACGCATACCGCCTTTTTCGAGTGCCGAACCGACTTTCCGTAAACGTGATGCTTCATTGCTAATATATCGTTTAGCAAGTGGGTCATCTTCACTGAAAAATCCTGCAAGTGATTCTGTTTCCGTAAGTCTCTGAAATTGTCCGCTCCATTCGGCACACATTACAACATAGAGTTTGTCACCGTCTTCTGCTATTTTTTCGGAAGTAATAGCAAAATTGCTGTCATACAGCCATTTTCTGAGAACTTCGGATTTTGTCATAGGCTGGAGAATAAGACGGATTTTACTTTCAGCAAGTGCCGTGCATTTATGGAGAATGTCAACAATAGTTTCACCGCCCATGCCGGCAATAACTATATCTGAAACATTTTCAAGGGGGATATTTTCGAGTCCGTCCGACCGGATAAGTTCAATTTTATCCATTAAATTATTTTTTTCGACAGTCCGCTGTGCCGAACCCAACGGACCTATATTTATATCAGATGCAATAACTTTTTCACATTTTCCACTTAGGATAAGTTCAGTGGCAAGATAGGCGTGGTCTGTTCCCACGTCGCATACAATCCCATTACCGCTGACCATATCAGCACACATTTTCAATCTATTATCAAGCATACTTTCACCTCTTGCGAAATTTATCAATACAAAAATACAGGCGTGCCGGTGACACGCCTGAATATTCCATTACTGCTTTGCAGAAAAATGAGCATTAAGCTTTTCCACGAGTGCGTCCGCATCAGTTCCATGAACCGCACACGCTTCTTCAATCGACTCTCCCCTTGATGCCGGACAGCCGAGGCAATGCATACCGATTTCGAGGAAATAAGGAGCAACTTCAAAATCTGCGTCAAGAATATCACCGATAATGGTTTCTTTGGTAATCTGCATTAAAAAAACTTCCTTTCATTTTATTATTTAAATTTTATAACAAATCAGCTTAAATCATAAGTTGTATATCCAGAAACAGATATATGTTTCTGCATATCGTGAAATAATTTTCTGTTTTTTGATTTAACGAAAATTCCTTTATAATCAAAGAGCAGTCTTATATGATTATCTTCCATATAAAATTCAAAATACGGCGGATTTGCGGATATATCCCGTTCACCGATACAATTCATACTGCTGTTTTTGTATTTTGTGTGAAAATTTCCGGCACATTCGGGAAAAGATATATTAATATCTCCGGAAAGCAAAATACCTGTTTCACTAATACTTACAACATCAGTTATTGATTTTATAGTTGTCATAAAAAGAAATTCATGGTAAATCCGCGGTACAGCTGTACTACTGTACCACGGACTTTTCATTCAATCAAGCCTCATTCATTTTAGCGAAACAGTCGCTACAATAAACAGGTCTGCCCTCCTTTGGTTCAAAGGGAACTCTTGCTTCCTTACCGCATGATGCACATACAGCAGTATACATAACTCTTTCAGTTCTGCCAGCGTTCTTTCTTGCATCACGGCACGGCTTGCATCTCTGTGGTTCATTCACGAAACCTTTTTCAGCAAAAAATTCCTGTTCGCCTGCTGAGAATGTAAATTCGTTGCCACATTCTTTGCAGACTAATGTCTTGTCTTCGTACATGGTTCAGTACCTCACTTAAAAATTTTTTGACACACTTCCCGTTATGAGCGGGCTAAACTCCGGTTGTCCGGCGGTGTTGCAGGTTTAATTTCATGCTGAACGTCCGAGAGAACTACAAACGGTATCAATGAGGATAACCTGACTTAAATCCCTTGTCACGACAGATAATGTCGTGTCATATATATAACCTTTGCCGTAAGGCATCGGAATAATATATCATTCGCCTATATTATTAGGGTCTGCCTCTATAGCTTTAAGGAGGTCAGCCATATCGTCGCCGAAATTCATAACAGGCTTTTTAGGCTGTGACTTAGGCTGTGCGATAGTAGGAGCTGGTGCTGGAGCAGGAGTTTCCGGCTTTACGCTGAAAGACTTCATAATATCGTCCATGCCGTCCATACTCATAAGAGAAGGCTTTTTAGGTTGTGGCTTAGGCTGTGCCGGAGTAGGTGCGGGTGTGGGAGCGACTGCCGGCTTTATATTATTTGCAGGTTTCACGGAATTATCCGGTTTTACTGCTGTCTGTACCGGTTTTTCAGGAGTTTTTGCTGGAGTCTTTATCTTTTCAGCATTTGCCTTGACGTCCGACATATTAACCTTTGGTGCTTCCATTTTCTTAATATCCTGTGATGAATTTGTATTAATGAATTTACGTGCATCACTTACAGTGTTCTTAGCTTCGTCAAAACGCTTGCTTATTTCGCTGAATTTAGCGGACAGACTGTCAATTTCAGCAGTAAGAGACTTACGTATATCAGCCGACATTTTATTTACAGTATCGGCGTGTTTGTTAGCATCGTCAATAGTAGTTTTAGCCTTTAAGTTAGCATCATTAATGCAAGTTTCAGCGGTAGAATTTGCGGAGGAAATAGTCTTTTCAGCCTCTGCCTTAGCATCGCTGATAAGTTTTTCAGCTTCTGCCTTAGCATCGCTTGTAAGCTTTTCAGCCTCTGCTTTTGCTGAACCTGTAATCTTATCGACTTCTTCCTGTGCGGAATTTTTGATAGTATCAGCAAGCATCTGTGCCTGTGCAAGAATACCTGATGGTGTACTTGCCATAGCCTTGTTGTTAAGTTCTGAAATTTCCTTGTCTTTTTTAGCAAGTTCGCCGTTAATTCTTGCAATTTCAGCATCTTTTTTGGCAATTACACTTGCATTTTCCTTGACAAGCTGTGCAATTTTAGCATCTTTTGAGGCAGATTCACGAGTTTTTTCGTCAACTGCCTTAGCACGTATAGCAAGTTCATTTGACATTTTAGCCAAATCCTGTTTAGCCTTAGCAAGTTCAGCATCATTGTTAGCTGTCTGCTTAGGTGCTGTTGTTGATGCCTGAGCAATTTTAAGCTGATTTTTAAGATTTTCTATTTCCTTTTTAGCAGATTCAAGTTCAGCGGTATTTGCAACGGGTGCTACTCCAGCCGGAACAGGTTTTCCAGCCTGTAGCTTGGAAATAGTTTCCTTAGCAGTTTCAAGTTCTTTTCTGGTATTTCTGAGGTCATTGTTAGCCTTATTCAACTTTTCCTGTAGGCTGTCAATTTTGTTTTTATATCCTCTGATTTCATCTTCATTTGAATTTGATGCACCTTTTTTGAGTTCTTCATTTTCTTTCTGAATGTTAAGTATCTTTGAGTTAAGTTCGTCAAGATACTGCATAACATCTTCTTTTACAAATCCTCCACCGATTTTGGTGGTTCGTAACACGGTTGGTTCGTCCATAATAATTAGCTCCGTTCTCCGCCGGAAAAACCGGCAGTAAATTTATAATTATTTTTTAATCTTCAATAATCTCATCTAATCTGCGATACAATACCATTATATAAATTATAGCACATATTCAAAAATAATTCAATTATTTAAATGTAGAAATTTCACGTTGATTTTAGTGCAATTTACCTATAAAATTCAAAAAAGAGGCAGTCCCCCCGAAAAGAGAGACTGCTCCGAACATTTCAGTTTCCAAGCATCTTTAATATTTCCCCGATGTCGACATCATCACCATCATTTGATTTCGGAGAATTTCCGCCCATACCGAGACCATCTATAAGGGGATTGTTATACTGCATAACATTCTCCTTAGGAGCTGGCGGTGGCGGAACAGGTGTGGACTGTACCGGCTGTACAGACTGTACAGGTGGTTTTTCCTCTTCCGGTTCGTCGTCAGGAACATCATAGCCGTCTATGCCGTCAAATCCGGCTGCTATCACGGTAATTGACATTTCGTCCTGCATATCTTCCTTAAAAGCCGTACCGAAAATAAATTCAACGCCCTCTGCGGCTGTATCCGTTATCATTTTTGTAGCTGCGTCAACATCGGACGAAAGAATATCTTCAGACATAGCTATATTTATAAGAAGTCTTTTAGCTCCGGAAATGGAAGTCTCAAGAAGAGGGCTGGAAATAACCGCATTAGCGGCATCTCTTGCCTTGTCCTTACCCGAACCATGACCGATAGCCATATGGGCATAACCAGCACCTTTCATTATAGTGGAAACGTCTGCAAAGTCAAGGTTTATGTACCCTTCCTCAACAATAAGGTCAGAAATACTTTTTACACCTGTCTTTAAAACGTCATCTGAAAGTGCAAATGACTGTATCATAGTAAGTGGCTTATCAAGACCTACAAGGAGCTTTTCATTCGGGATAACGATAAGTGAATCAACATACTTTTTGAGTTCAGCTATACCTCTTTCAGCCTGTGCCATTTTCTGTTCTCTTTCAAAGAGGAACGGCTTTGTAACTACAGCTACTGTAAGTATATCCATTTCTTTAGCAATTTTAGCAACAACAGGAGCTGCACCCGTACCAGTACCACCGCCCATTCCTGCGGTAATAAAAATCATATCTGCACCTTTAAGATGAGTTTCTATTTCATCACGGTTTTCCTCAGCACTACGCTGACCAATTTCAGGTTTATTTCCTGCACCTCTGCCCTTTGTAAGCTTAGCACCTATTGGTATTCTTGTAGTAGCCTTTGACTTATTAAGTGCTTTTGCGTCGGTATTAATTGCAATGTATTCTATATTATTAACACCTGAATCCACCATACAATTGACAGCATTTCCACCGCCACCGCCAACGCCTATTACCTTGATGTTAACATCGGGTTCAAGTGTTTCCTCGTAATTGAAATCTGACATTTAAACTCCTCCTATTGCTTTATCCTGAATTTTATATCAAGACTGATTACACACTAATACAATTATTATTTTACCATAATATTATCTTTTTTGCAAGTCTCCGAAAAAGATTTTTTATTTTCAGCAAATCCGACAATATAACAGCTGTTTTGCGGTATTGTTTGTGCAAAATGACATCACCAACCGTCGTTGCCCCAATTAAAACCGTAATCAGAATTATCATAATCATAGTTATAGTCATAATCATTATATCCGTAATTATAATCATAGCCGTTATACTGGTCATTGTAAGTATATCCGCTCTCATTTCCTCCGGCAACATTTCCGCCGTTTTCTTCTGCCCGTGAATTAAATTCGCTAAAAATAGCTTCCTGCTCCGGATTTACTTCTTCTCCTATGTTCTGTGCTATAGTGTTTCCCTCCGCGTCGGTTGGTATCTGCTGTTCACTGCCGATAACGCCCACCGGTTCGTCGCTTGTCCGGAAAGTACACTGATTAGAACCTATCATAGTAAGATAGCCTTTTTTGCCGTTTATAGAGCCGTCCTTCATGACAGTACCAGCAAGATTAAGTTTGTATTCAGCATCGTTCCAGTTTCCCATTTTAAACATAGTGCCATTAGTATAATTTATAATTATTCCAAATTCGTCGTTTATATCTATTCCGGAAATTCCGCTGTCATCTGAAATGCTTGCCATGAGTTCAGAGAGTGCCTCATTTTTATGTTCGTTGGAAGACGAAAGCATCTCACCCTGTTGAGTAGTAAGAGGCTGAATGCCCGATATAGTAGGCAGACCATCGGTTATGAAACTGTTATTTTCAAGGATTTTTCCTAATTTGCTTACTACAAGTACACCACCGCTGTATTCAACATTGAATGACGGCACACAGTAAGCAACTTTTATTTCAAGAGTTGACGGGAAATCTCTATGTACCTCCGCTGTCTCCACAAAAGATACATTGTCAAGTATCTTTTCTGCACTTTTTTCAGTATTGATACGCAAAAGATTATCACCTTTTTTAGCTCCGGAATACTTTGCTACTTCGTCGCCCTTACGTTGTACTTCTTCTTCAGTTTCGCTGTCCTCACCAGAAACAACTATAACAACAATATTTTCTATATTAAACAAAAACGTATAACTCATAGCTATAAATGATGCCAATGCAAAAGCAAGGACAACAGCAGCATAAAAATTCATACTGCGTCGTCTTCGCCTCATACGTTTTCCGCTGTTTGCACGTTCAATGTTAGTTTTCTCAACATCTTTCATATTATCTCCATAGTTTCAGACCCTGCGTATATCACCGCCGAGCAGTCTGACCACATCTTCTATTTTTTCATAACCTCTGTCTATATGGTGTATTCCGGATATTTCGGAAGTCCCCTCCGCCGACAGTGCGGCATTAACCATAGCAGCACCACCACGTAAGTCCGTTGACTCAATGTTTGCACCATGAAGTCCGGAAACGCCCTTTATTACTGCTACCTTGCCGAGTACCTGTATATCCGCACCCATTTTTACAAGTGCATCAGTATGCCTGTACCGACAGTCAAAAATATTTTCTTCAAAGACACTTGTTCCATCAGCGGTTACAAGTGCCGACATAAGCACAGCCTGTGCATCTGTCGGAAATCCAGGGTGTGGCATAGTACGTATTCTGTCCTTTATGGCTTTCAAGCGTGAACCGCTCCTTAAATAAATCCTGTTATCATAAGTAGTTATAGTACAGCCGGTCTGCTCCAGTATGGAAATAAACGGCTCTGTTTCAGCCACACACGCATTATTCAGTATTATTTCACCGCCTGTAGCAGCGGTCATGGCAAGATAAGTAGCACCGGCTATTCTGTCGGGCATTATTTGATATTCACAGCCATGAAGTTTTTCTTTTCCCCTTATGACAATACGACTTTCACCGTCTCCAGAAATCTCCGCACCGCAAGCCCTTAAAAATCCGCATAAGTCGCATATTTCAGGCTCACGGGCGGCGTTGTTTATGATTGTCTCACCGTCGGCGGTCACAGCACACAGGATAATATTTTCAGTTGCCCCCACCGATGGAAAAGTAAGCGAAATTTTAGCTCCGTGTGCCTTTCCGGACGATGCACGACAGATAATTTTTCCGTAATTTTCCTTTACATCAATGCCCATTTTCCGCATTGCCGAAATATGCATATCAATAGGTCGTGAACCAAGTTCACAGCCTCCCGGCATACTTACGGTACATTCACCAGTTCTTCCAAGTACAGCACCCATGAAAATAATTGATGAACGCATTTCACGCATAAGTTTTTCAGGAATTTCAGTCACACTTATATCAGCAGAATTTATCACAGCTGTATTTTCCGAAAATCTGCACCGACAGCCAAGACCATTAAGTATTCTTGCTGCTGCATATATGTCAGTGAGTTCCGGACAATTATTAAGTACACATTCACTGTTACAAAGAACAGTCGCTGCCATAATCGGCAGACTGCTGTTTTTACTGCCTTGTAATTTTACTTCGCCTCTGAGACGTTTTCCGCCGTTTACTATCAGTTTCTGCATTATATCACCTCACAGCACTTTTGTGTATATTATGCTGTAAAGCGTTTTTTTGTTACTTTTTATTCTGTGATTTTTCGTAAAGCTTGTCAATAACTTCAAGAATACGCTTATTTGTATCTTCAAGATGAAGTTCAGCGGCACTTCTTGACATTTTCAGGACTTTAACCTGATTTTTATAAAGCATTTCGATTTCGGAAATTATTTTTTCATTTGTAACATCTTTCTGTTCAATAACTACAGCCGCACCGGCTTTTCCGAGTACCATAGCATTATGATACTGATGATTTCCGGCAACTATCGGCGACGGAATGAGTATTGAAGCTTTTCCGGCAGCTTCAAGTTCCGCAAGCGTTGACGCACCCGAACGGCATATAACCAAATCAGCAGCCGAAAGACATACGTCCATGTCATTTATGTACTCTGTAATTCTCAGGCGATTATTTTTCAGGGGTATTCCGGATTTTTTCATAGCCTGCGGAAAAGTATCCTTACCCATACCGCCGTAACCATGAATATGATTTATCCGGAGATTATTTTTTGTATGCCACTTTATAGTTTCGGTCATGGTGTCATTGATACAGCCTGCTCCGAGACTTCCGCCAAATGACAGAATAGTAAAATCATTATTGATACCAAGTTTTTTTCTTGCTTCGTCACGACTTATGTGATTATTTATGTTCTTCCTTACTGGCAAACCCGTAACGCTGTACTCGAATTTATCCTTATCCATGAAATCAAGTGCCTCAATTACGGTAAGCATAACATAGTCAACTTCTTTTGCAAGCAACTTGTTAGTCACTCCAGGGTAGGCATTCTGTTCATGAATTGCCGAAGGTATCCCCATACGGGCGGCTTTTCTGATTACAGCACCGGAAGCATAACCGCCTGTGCCTATGGCAATATCGGGATTAAAGCCCATTATAATTTCCTTTGAACGTTTTCCGGACATAGCCAGATATGTAGCTGCCTGTATATTTCGCTTTACATTTTCAAGGGAAATTTTCCGCTGAAAACCGGCGGCTTTTATAGTTTCAAGCTTATACCCGGCTTTTGGAACAAGTTTCGCCTCCATGCCGTTTGGAGTTCCTGCAAACAGGAACTCCGCATCAGGATATTTTGATTTTATTATATCTGCAATTGCAAGTGCGGGGTTTATATGACCTCCCGTTCCTCCACATGATATTAAAACTCTCATATATCTACTCCTTTTCTGATAGCATGGAAATCAATTTTCAAAGTTTTTTGTATTTCGCGTGTGACTTTTTCGGATTTCGCGTGTTATATTGCATTTAAACCACATTTGAAATTTAAATGTTAAATACTAAAATTGATTTCCGTGTTCTGATAGTAGGTCGGGCTTTTCTTTCACGGTATACCTTTGTTGTGAGATATTCAGCATTATGCCCATTTCCGCAAGTTGCATAATAAGGGCTGTACCGCCGTAACTGAAAAACGGCAGACTAATTCCCGTATTTGGCACAAGATTGCTTACAACCGCAAGATTAACTACAGTCTGAATGCCTATCTGTGTGGTTATTCCTACAGCTATAAGCATTCCGAAACGGTCTTTACAGCGGACGGCTATTGAAAATCCCTCAACAACAAGCAGAAAGAATACTATTATTATAGCCAATGCACCTACAAAGCCTAATTCCTCACAGACTATCGGGAAAACAAAGTCATTTTTGGTTTCCGGCAGATATAAATATTTCTGCCGTGAATTTCCAAGACCTAAGCCGAAAAGTCCGCCTGAACCTATAGCAATGAGTGAATTTGCTGTCTGCCACGTATCATTCAGAACATCTGCAAACGGGTCACGCCATGACTTTATTCGTGTTGCAACATAACTCTCCGGTATTGATGCCTGATAACCTATTACACTTACCGCCGCAGCAATTGCACTTATGCCAAGCAAAAGAAACTGTTTTTTGTTTGCACCACCACAAAGAATCATTGAAATTGATATACAACCGATAAGTATTATACCGGAAAGGTGCGGTTCAAAGAAGAGAAGTCCGGCATATATTCCCATGAAAACTGCATATTTTAAAATACCAGTCTTGAAAGTATCCATTTTGTCGCCGTCTTTTTCCATGCTGTATGCAAAGAATATTATAATTGCAAGCTTAGCGACTTCCGACGGCTGTAGGTTAATAGGTCCTATATCAAGCCAACGTTTAGCACCCATAGAACCACCCTCATCATTACCTATTGCAAGAACCAGTATGAGCAGTACAATTCCGATAAAATAAAGCAGATTGGCTATATTCAGCTTTTGCAGAAAAGTTTTAAGCTGTATGTTCTTGAAATTATGATAATCCATTTTCATGAAAAATATCATTGCACAAAAACCTATAACGGCATTTTTTAGCTGATTTTTCGCATAATAAAGCCCGTCGCCGTCGTGTTCGCTGTAAGCCCACGCATAACTCGCCGAAGACATCATAACAAGTCCCACAACAAGCAGTATCATCACATAGGCAAAAAACGACAGGCTTATATCACTCTGTTTTGCATTACCCACAAAAGCTCTTATGATTTTTGCGGATTTTTTTTCTCTTTTGTGTTTTCGTTTTGCCATTGAATCCTCCCTTACGTGTTCTGAAGTTTATGACTTTTTTCAGAATACAAGCAATGTAATTATTCCCAGTATTCCAAAAATAATGCCGGCAAGTGAAAAAGTAATTACTATATCATATTCGCCGAAACCACTCATTTCAAAGTGGTGGTGAATGGGAGTCATCTTGAAAATTCTTTTTCCCTGATGGTCGGGGCTGGTTTTTTTGGTATACTTGAAATAGCTTACCTGAATAACAACGGAAAGTGCCTCAAGTATGTATACCATAGCCACAAGGAGCAGTAAAAGGTGATTATGGAGTATCAGACCCACCGCCGTGACGGAAGCACCAAGAAACATTGAACCTGTATCACCCATAAAACATTTTGCAGGATTTAAATTCCATAAAAGAAATCCGAGACAGCCACCGGCAAGTGCCATTGTATAATATGATATTTCACTTTGTCCAAGTATCGAACACGCTACAGTAAATATAAGCATTGAAATAAATGTGACTGAACCGCACAAACCATCCACACCGTCTGTGAGATTTACGGCATTTGTGAGATAAATTATAACCGGTATCATCAGCAGATAATAGAAAATATTAAGTTCCGGACTCTGCCAGAATCCTAAATTAATAATTGTTGATTTATCTCCTGATAAATTAAGTACAAACAGAAAACCAATCGCAAATATTACCTGTAAGATAATTTTCTGTATCGGTGTGAGACCGTCATTATTTTTACGCTTTACTTTTATAAAGTCGTCAATAAAGCCGATAAGCCCGAAAAGCATGGAAAATACTATACAAGCCAAAAGACGATAGAAAGAATTATGATTTTCGGGATTTGTCATATCTATACCGCCTCTTGCCCTGTAAATCCAGTAGCCAGCTACTGCGGATATTATAGTTGAAAGTATAAACATAAATCCGCCCATAGTGGGTGTGCCTTGTTTTTTGGCGTGCCACTGAGGACCATCTTCTGTTTTTATCGGCTGACCGAATTTGAGTTCATGCAGAAACGGGACAATTTTAAATCCCGATATTGCTGCAATAAGAAATGACAACATTGCTGTCAGTAAATTTATTATCCAGAATGACATTTTATAACAACTCCATTGTTGATTATTTCCGACGGTTTTTTAAAGAAGTTTCAGACCGTCTGCGACAACTTCACGCTCATCAAAGTGAATATGCCTGTTATTTTCAAGTATCTGATAATCTTCATGACCTTTTCCGGCAAGTACTATTATATCACCTTTTTCAGCGGTTTTCAAGGCATGATATATAGCTTCACGCCTGTCTGTCACAACATCATACGGCACACCACCGATAAGACCGGAAAGAATTTCATTGATAATCTGTTCAGGTTTTTCATCACGTGGGTTATCCGATGTAATTATAAGTTTATCGGCATATTTTTCAGCAGACCTTGCCATTTTCGGACGTTTTGCTGAGTCTCTGTTTCCTCCGCAACCGAAAAGGCATATAAGTCTGTTTTCTGCATATGGTTTAAGGCTTTTAAGGACATTTTCTACAGCGTCGGGAGTATGTGCATAATCGCATATAACTGTAAAGTCCCGTCCGGTAGGAATTATCTCACAGCGACCTTTTACACCGCCGTAACTTTCCACTGCTGATATAATATCATCTACAGGTATTTCCTCCTGAATGCATACAGCCACAGCACCAAGAACGTTTGCAATATTAAACATTCCAGTCATATTGGTTTTCACGGGATAGGAACTGCCATTAAAGCAGAAATCAAATGACGAACCGTCCGCCTTTATTGTGATATTTTCCGCACGGAAATCAGCCTTGTTTTCCACGCTGAAAGAAAATTCCGTACAGTTTATCTCATTGTAAAGCCTCTCACCGTAACTGTCGTCAATATTGCATAAAGCCGTATCACACATATCAAAAAGAAGTTTTTTTGCCTGATAGTAGTCTTCCATGTCCTTGTGATAGTCGAGGTGGTCTTGTGTGAGGTTGGTAAACAACGCCACGTCAAAATGTGACGAACCTATACGGTTCTGAACAAGTCCGAAAGATGATACTTCCATAACTATGTACTCACAGTCGGCTTTAACCATTCTGTCAAGCAGTGCCATGAAATCATATGCAAACGGCGTTGTGTTGTCGGTATGGAGAATTTCGTCACCGATTTCATTCTGAATAGTTCCGACAAGACCGGTTTTATGACCGTTCTGCATAAGAATATGTTTGATAATGTTGGTTGTTGTCGTTTTTCCGTTAGTGCCAGTAACACCTATCATTTTAAGTTTCTTTTCGGGGTGTCCGAACCATGCGGAACAGACTTCACCGTATAATTTACGGGAATTTTCCGTAATAATCTGATTATCGCCCAGACCTAAATCATGCTCACAGACTACAGCCGACGCACCTTTTTCAAGCATTTCAGCCGCCGACGTGTGACCATCAAATTTTGCGCCTTTCACACAGAAAAACAAACTTCCCTTTTCTACTTTTCGGGTATCGTCCGTTATGGACGTTATTTCACGGTCGCTTATGCCGTGATTCTGAATTAATTCATTTAAATTCATTAATTAAACCGCCTCCGTGTTAATCCTGATTTGCATTAACAATAAATTCAAGTTCCACAGTCGTACCTATCGGAACTCTTGTTCCTGCCGGTGGTGACTGGCTATTGACTACAGCATTACTGTTCCTTACAGACGCACCTTTTGCAACATAATTAAGTCTACAATATGTTATTGACTCATTGGCAACTTCCGGTGAAACATATTGTACGTCCGGAACGACTGCATATTCAACAGTATTGCTTTTTTCGGTATACAGATATACACAACCGCCCTTTGCTACAGATGAGCCGGTTTGTGGTGACTGTGCAACAATTTCAATTCCGTTTCCGATTACCTTACAATTTATTCCAAGACCCTCAAGTGTAGCTTTTGCATCGCTTATTGAACCCTCTAAAAGCGGGATTTTTATATCAAGGTCTTCAATTTCCTCTTTGGTATATTGCGGATAATAGCCTAAATATGGGAGAACATCTTCAAGAATGTGCCTTGCTGTCGGAACTGCTACAGTACTTCCATAATATCCTATTTCAGCATTAGGCATATCGGCAAGGACAAGCAGAACTATTTCAGGGTCATCAACCGGCGTGAAACATACATATGATGCACCATATTCGTCTTTATCAAGGCTGATACGTTCAGAAGTACCGGATTTTCCGCCTATGGAATAGCCCTTTATTTTAACATTACCACCACTACTATCACTTACTACTCTTCCAAGTGCTGTGCGGACTTTCTTTGATGTATCTTCAGAAACAACCTGACGGCGTACAGTTCTTTCATTTTTCAGAACTATATTTCCATCTTCGTCAACTACCTTTTCAACCACATACGGCTCTAACAGATAACCACCGTTTATAGCCGCACAATATGATGTAATCATTTCTATAGGAGTGAGTGTGTCGCCCTGTCCGAAAGCACTTACTGCAAGGTCAACCGGTTTCATATCTTCAGCCTCAAAACCTATGCCCACGCCCTCAGCCGGCAGGTCTATTCCGGTACGTTCTTTCAGTCCGAAAGCATCATAGTAGTAACAGAATTTTTCCGCACCTAATCTGCTTCCTATCTCCATAAATGCCGGATTACATGAATTTGTCAATGCAAGCTGGAAAGTCTGTGCACCGTGACCGTTCCAGTCGTGGCAGTGAATAGGTTCAGCACCTGGAATTGTCACAGAACCGGAACAGTAAAAAGAGTCATTCACAAGGTCTATTAAATTTTCCTCAATAGCCGCCGCACTGGTTATAACCTTGAAAACCGAACCTGGTTCATAAATTTCAGTTATGCACTTGTTTTTCCATTGTGCCTCACGTGCATTAGCGGCTGCTTTTTTAGCTGCGTCACCGGTAAGACTGGCAATTTTTTGAATTGCCAACGGGTCGGCTACTTCATAGGGGTCATTAAGGTCAAAACTTGGATTTGTAGCCATTCCGTAAATTGCACCTGTTTTTGCATTCATGAGTATTGCACAGGCACGATTTTTCACTTCAAACTGTGTAACAAGTTCTTCAAGATGTTTTTCAAGGCAATACTGAATATCCGCATCAATAGTCAAATAAACATCATCACCGTTTTTGGCGGAATAAGTCTTTGAATACCTGTATGGGAGTTCGTTTCCGTTTGAGTCTTTAGCGGATATAGTTCTTCCGTCAACTCCTGAAAGGTAATCATCATAATAAGCCTCAACGCCATAGATGCCATCACCGCCCGACGACGTAAAGCCGATAACCGACGCGGCAAGCTCATTATGCGGATAGTATCTTTTTGTGTCCTCCTCAACATTGAGTGAAATAAGTTCATACTGATTGAAAAAGGCAAGTACCTCATCGGCTATGGGTTTTTCCACCTGTTCTTTTAATCTGCTGTACTGGTTATTTGCTTCCATAGCGTCGGAAACTTCTTCAGTCGTTATGCCTAATTTTTCCGCCAAAAAATTTATAGCGTCATTCCGGAATGCCTCTGCTGATTCAGGCAACGGGTTGATTTCGTTTCCGTCCTCATCAAATTTCGGCTTATAGTCACCATCAAGTTTTTTCTTGTTGCGTGAGTCTATTGATTCCTGTAAGGTTTTCAATTCTTTCTGAAATTGCCGTGGGTCAAGAAAGACTTTATATACAGATGCACTTTTGGCAAGAGTTGAGCCTTTTGAGTCATATATAGAGCCTCGGTGAGCTGATATAAGTATAGAGCCGAAATGCTGGTCATTTGCCATATCCTGATACTTTTCATTCTGGGTTACAGAAATATGAAAAAAGTTTATCGCAACTACAAGGAAAAGCAAAAAGAAAACCACTGTCATTACGACTCTTACGCGGAATTTCAATTTTTTCTTCGGAATATTATTTACTGCCATGCCTGCCAGTCCTTTCTGTTGTAAGCTGATATAAACAGAATAAGGCAGGGTAAAAACAAGCCCCGCCTCTGAACATCTTTTCTTTTTTTATAATGATGTCCGTTTCTTTCGATACGACGAAGGGGTATCGCTTTTCAAGCGTGGAAACGCCGTTCCGGAGTTCTGCAAAGAAGCTCCGGAACAGTTATTCTCCGGTATCATGACCACTCGCTGTATCTCCGTTGTTCTACATGAATTTTCCGGCATATATTTCTGTCGCCGGAAACTATACAGGCAGTCCCTTTAATATATTTATATTGGAGCTACCCTCTGAAATATTCCACACAGCCGTCAAAAAAGCCTTTTATCTTAGCGAAAAAGCCTTTTTCCTGTTCCGGAATATTCACCACGTCATCGGTCTGAATTTTTACATATTTTATCTGTGAGGTATCCATTTTCCTCATACCGAGTACATTTTCAGCATAATCTTCAACATTTTTCGCGGACATCTTGCTTTCAAGTTCCGACTGTAACCTGACATTTTCGGCTGCTGCAAGACTTAACTGCTTGTTAAGAGACGTAACTGTATTATACACAGTATTTCGCCTGTCAAGAGTGTAGATTACCGAGCCGAGCAGTCCGGCAGCTAAAATTGAAATAAGAATTATAGTAAGCACAGAACCGCTTTTTACTTCACTGTGACTTACCTGTATATTACTTCTTGCCTGTTCAGCCCTTATAATTTCGGCTTCATTTTCAGTTTCAGTAATTTTTTCCTCATAAAAATCATTATCATCATCATAATAATCATAATTATAGTCATCATTTTCATATTCCGGATAGGAATATACAGCATTACTTTCAGTCATTTTCTGCACTCCTTTCAATAATTCTGAGTTTTGCACTTCTGCTCCGGTTGTTTGCCGTAACTTCTTCTTCATCTGCTTCAATGGGTTTTCTGTTGACAAGTATTCCCTCCGGCTTATGACCGCATACGCACTGCGGAAAATCCGGTGGACATATACAGCCCTTGCACCAGCCGGAAAATCTTTGTTTCACGAGCCTGTCCTCAAGGGAATGAAAAGTTATCACGGCAAGTCTTCCGCCTGCTTTAAGGCTATAAAAAGCCTCATCAAGACCTTTTAAGAGATGTTCGAGTTCACCATTTACAGCTATTCGTATAGCCTGAAAAGTCTTTTTACAAGGATTTTTATCACGCCTTGCCTTTTGCGGAACACTTTGTCTTATTATGTCGGCAAGCTGTAGAGTAGTTTCAATTGGAGCAGATTCCCGTATGCTGACGATATTTTCAGCTATACGGCGTGAGAATTTTTCTTCTCCGTATTCAAAAATAATTTTAGCAAGTTCCTGCTGTGAATATGTATTGACAATATCGGAAGCACTCATGCCGGATTTTTCCATTCTCATATCAAGAGGAGCGTCGGCGTGATAGGAAAAGCCACGGCTTTCCTCATCAAGCTGATATGAAGATACACCTAAATCAAGCAGTATGCCGTCTACTTTATCAATACCGAGACTATCAAGAACTTCTCTGATATTTGAATAATTATTCTGCACAACCTGTGCCATGCTGTAAACAGAAAGTCTTTCTGTAGCTACAGCCACAGCATCGGGGTCACGGTCAATAGATATAAGTCTGCCGTTTTCGCCGAGACGTTCAGCAATAGCCGATGAGT
>CAMWQI010000016.1 GCA_947176345.1 uncultured Ruminococcus sp. | reverse complement strand
AAGCTTATATGTAATATTTTTTTACCGAAAAAGTAAAAAAATATAAAAATATAAGAAAATCAGAAAAAAATTTCTTGAATTGCTTGACAGGAGGTTTTTTTTGTTATATAATAATCAAGTGCAATGCCAACTTGTCCGCATTGTCCTGTTTTGCATTCAGGACTTACCGGAGTTCCGGAAGTTCCTATATACTATTTTTCCAGAGAGGAGGAACTGAATATGAAAAGAACATATCAGCCGAAAAAGCTTCACAGAAAGAAGGAGCATGGCTTCATGAAGAGAATGGCTACTAAGAACGGCAGAAAGGTTTTAGCTCGTAGAAGAACTAAGGGCAGAGCAAGATTAACTCACTGACGGAGCTGACCACAAAATCTATTTTTGTGGTCTTTTTTGTTAATGCACTTTGTTTTCTATAATGGGATATTCTTTTATCCCGCTTTAAAGGTATTATTATGCTATATACAGAAATTCTTAACGATAACAGGGACTTTGTTTCCCTTTACAAAAAAGGCAGATTTACAGCCTGCAAATATTCCGTTATATACGTTCGTCCGAACGGCAGACCATTCAACCGCCTTGGCATTACCGCAAGTAAAAAAATCGGAAACGCTGTCCACCGAAACAGAGCAAAACGCCTTATAAGGCTTGCTTACCGAAATTCTGAAATAAATATGCCTGTAGGAATGGATATAGTCATTGTTGCAAGAAGTGCTATTTGTGATGTGAAGTCACAGGCTTATTGTACGTATATGGAAAAATACGGAGTGCCAGAGATAATACGTCTGTATCAGAAATGTTCCGGTGAAAAGAATAAATGAAATTTCTGCTTGTTTCGCTTGTGAAATTCTATCGCCGATGTATTTCACCCTTGTTTCCACCGTGCTGTAAATACTATCCCACGTGCAGTACATACGCCCTCACGGCTATAGAACGTTTCGGGGCATTCAGGGGTACTCTGCTTGCCGTATGGCGACTTTTACGCTGTAATCCGTGGTCTATGGGCGGTATAGATTACGTACCGGAAAAATTCACATTCAGGGTCAGAAAATATGACTATAATTCCGAAAACTGCTGTACACAGCATAATGACGATAAAGACAACAAAAACTGAGAGGTATTTAAATTGAACTCACTTTATGACATTATCGGTATCCCGTTCGGGTATCTGATGTATCTTATTTACTCCTTATGCGATAATTACGCACTGGCAATAATTATATTCACGATAGTAACAAAACTGCTGTTATTTCCTGTAAACTACCATACACAGAAAAATTCTGCCCGTATGCAGTTGCTGTCACCTAAAATGGAAAAACTCCGGAAAAGTTATGCCAGTAATCCGGAAAGACTTCAGCAGGAACAGCAGAAACTCTATCAGCAGGAGGGAATTAACCCTATGGCATCATGTATGCCGGCACTGGTACAGATGCTTCTGCTTTTCGGCGTAATCGACGTTATCTATAAACCTATAACGCATATTTTGCATATTTCAAAAAATATCCGTGAATCTGCATTCAATATAGCTACAGAACTTTCCGGAAGCAGTGCAGGTGGTTTTAAGTCGCTACGGAGTGAACTTACTATCATGGAACAGCTTGACAAGCACACTGATAAATTCAGTAGTCTTGCTGAAAACTTTGCGGACAGAGTGGCGGAATTTGGTGCGAATTATACTGTTTTCGGTGCAAATTTAGGCAAAATCCCTGAATTTCATCCTGAAGTGTGGAACGCTGAATCAGTGATACTTTTCTGTATTCCGTTTCTTGCCGGACTGGCACAACTTGTGCAGTCAATATATAGTCAAGTACATCAGAAAAAAGTCAACCCTGAAATGCAAGGGGGAGGCTGTATGGCACTTATGATGTATGTTATGCCGATTATGTCGGTAGTATGGGCATTTGCACTCCCAGCCGGTATAGGCTTTTACTGGATATGGACATCGCTTTTTTCATTCCTGATAAATTTAGGGCTTAATATGTATTTCACACCTGAACGCACCGAAAAAATCAATGAAAAGGAAAAGGAAAAAGCCCGTGCTTACGCTGAAAAACACCCTGAAAAGAAAACATTCATGCAGAGAATGCTTGAACAGCAGGCGGAACTTGAACGCCAGCAGAACGGCGGTTCAGGAAACGGCAAGGGAAATAAGGCATCACGTTCTGAAATGAACAGGCAGAACCGTGACAAACTCAAGGAAGCCCGTAAGCGTATGGCTGAAAAATACGGCGAGGAATACGACGAAAACGATAATGATGATGATTGAATCCTTTATGGAGGTATGAAGAAATGACTGAAATTTTTACTGCTAAGACGGTTGAAGAGGCTAAAAAACTCGCCGTCGCAAAGTTTGGCAAGAATATAAATGAAATTAAGTTTGAAGTAATTGAAGAGGCTAAAAAAGGCTTTTTAGGCATGGGTGCTAAGGACGCTAAAGTAAAGGCTACCTATATCGAAAAAAAACATACAGAAATTCCCGCACCACAGCAAGTGCCTGAAATTATTGAAGAAAAAGCTGAAATTTCCGAACCCGTACAGGAAACGGAGGAAGTTTCAACAGTAGTGGAAGAAATCGTGGAAACTCCACAGAATACGCCTGAAATGCCCGTTGAAAATGAGATGGTATCTGATACCACTGCAATTCCTGAAACGCCACAGAACGTAAATGAGTTATCAGCAGAAACGAATGTTGAAACGGCTGAAAAAAATCAGGAAGATGATTGTGACTATTCCATTGAAAATCTCACGCTTATTGAAGATAAGTCGCTTATGCACGCCAAAGTGAAACTTGCCATTGATTACATCACAAGTATTTTCAGGGCAATGGACATAGAGGCAGAATTTAAGGTATATCAGAACGAAACAAGTTCTGTTATCAATATAGAGAGTTCAAGCAACGGCACTATCATAGGCAGACGTGGCGAAACACTTGATTCAATACAGTATCTGTGTTCTATCATTGCAAACAAGGGCGACAAGGATTACTTCCGTATTACAATTGACTGTCTGGATTATCGCCGTAAGCGGAAAGAAACGCTTGAACAGCTTGCGGTGAAAGTATCAAAGTCAGTTTTACGCACAGGACGTTCACAGCCACTTGAACCCATGAACCCTTATGAAAGACGTGTTATTCATTCGGCTATATCGACTATTGAAGGCGTATCGTCGCATTCAGTGGGTGAAGAGCCATACAGGAAAATAATAATTTCATCTGATAATCCGAAAAACCATCGGAATAACAACAAAAAACGTTACAACGGACACAAGAATGACCGTCGTAACAGCCGACCGAAAAACCGTGATAATAACAGTAATTTTGAAAGAAAAAAAGTTGATATATCAACAAGTTTTGAAAAGGATTACAAGAGACCAAAGCCGGAAGATGCAATAGAGGGCGGACTTTACGGCAAAATAGAACTTTGATTTTTCAGGAGTGATTTTTTTGTCAACAATAGTAGCGGTTTCTACTCCTAATGCCGTCGGAGGTATAGCAGTAATAAGAATTTCCGGCGATAATTCGCTTGATGTTGCGGAGAAGATATTCAAGCCGTCGGGTGACAGACGTATAAAAGAAATGGCTGGATATACCTGTTGTTATGGAATAGCCCACGACAACGGGGAACGACTTGATGACTGTATACTTACGGTATTCCGTGCACCACATAGCTATACGGGGGAAGACGTTGTGGAGATTTCATGTCACGGGGGAATATATGTAACAAGACAGATACTGCGGACGGCACTCAAAAACGGAGCAGAAAATGCCGGTGCAGGAGAGTTTACAAAAAGAGCATATCTTAACGGAAAACTTGACCTTACGCAAGCTGAAGCAGTTATGGACATTATTTCTGCAAAAGGTGAACGTGAACTGAAAATGGCTGAAAATCTCCGTGAGGGTTCGGCATTCCGGAAAGCTAAGGAATGTTCCGGAAAACTCATGAAAATTTTAGGAGACCTTGCGGCATGGGCGGATTATCCGGAGGAGGATATACCAGAAGTACAGCCGGAAAACCTATGTAGAGAACTGAAAGAAATCCGGAAAGAACTTCTGTCGCTTATTGAGAATTACGACAGCGGACGGATTATACGTGAGGGAGTTTCAGCGGTAATAGTCGGCAGACCAAACGTCGGCAAATCAACGCTTTTTAACTGTCTTAGTGGTTGCGAAAGGAGTATTGTTACGGATATAGCCGGAACAACCCGTGATGTTGTTGAGGAGTCCGTGAAGATAGGCGATATAGTGCTGAGGCTTGCTGATACCGCCGGAATACGTGATACAGATGATATTATAGAGGGTATAGGCGTTGATATAGCTGAAAAAATGATATATTCGTCGGAGCTTGTCATAGCTGTATTTGACGGAAACAGTCCCCTGACGGAAGATGACCTGAATTTAATTAAAAAAATTGATAATAAAAAAACTGTTGCAGTAATAAATAAAAGCGATTTGGGAATATATCCGGAAATCTCGGAAATCGAAAAATATATAGAACATACTGTCTATCTGTCCGCAAAAGAGAGCAGTGGAATTGAAAAATTACAATCAGCAATAGAAGCGGTTTTTGAAATAAATGAAAATTCGTTTTTACAGCCAGCAGTTGCAAATGAACGGCAGAAAAAATGTATAGACAATGCACTTGTATGCGTTGAATCGGCTGTTTCAGCCCTTGAAAATGGTGAACTGCTTGACGCTGTGAATGTTCTTATAGATGAGGCAGAACAGTATCTGCTTAGTCTTACGGGTGAAAAAGTTACAGATGCAGTTGTTGATGAAGTATTTTCAAGGTTCTGTGTCGGCAAATAATGTTCCACGTGGAACATTCGGGAGGTAGTGGTTATGTCATATAAAATGGGAAGTTTTGATGTAGCAGTAGTCGGGGCAGGTCATGCAGGTGTTGAGGCGGCACTTGCCGCCGCAAGGCTGGGCTGTAGAACTGTTATGTTTACAATATCGCTTGACCAAATAGCAAATATGCCATGTAATCCGTCAATCGGCGGAACAGCAAAAGGTCATCTTGTAAGGGAAATAGACGCACTGGGCGGTGAAATGGGAAAAGGTGCGGACAAGTGCTTTATACAAAGCCGTATGTTGAACCGCGGAAAAGGTCCGGCTGTGCATAGTTTAAGGGTTCAGGCAGACCGTGTAATGTATCACGATTATATGAAAAACGTCTGTGAAAAACAACGTAATCTCTATGTAAAACAGGCGGAAATTGCCGAAATAGTAGTTGAGGACGGGAAAATTACCGGAGTAATAACGTCACTGGGTGCGGAATATTCAGTAAAAGCCGTAATAATTGCAACGGGAACTTATCTGAAAGGAAAAATCCATATAGGTGAAGTTTCCTATGAAAGTGGACCGGATTCTGCACTGCCAAGTAAATATCTTTCACAAAGTCTGATAGAAAACGGAATTGAATTAAGGCGTTTCAAGACGGGTACACCGTGCCGTGTAAATAAAAGAAGTATTAATTTTGATTTCATGGAACGTCAAGACGGTGATGAGGAAATTGTGCCGTTTTCGTTTGAAACTTCACCGGACGGACTGGAAAATCAGGTCTGTTGTTACGTGACATACACTAACAGCAAAACTCATGAAGTTATTCTTGCAAATCTTGACCGTTCACCATTGTATTCCGGACGGATTGAGGGAGTAGGTCCGCGATATTGTCCGTCAATAGAGGACAAAATTGTACGTTTTGCAGACAAGCCACGTCATCAGCTTTTTGTCGAACCTATGGGACTTTCAACGGAAGAATACTATTTACAGGGCATGTCATCATCACTGCCGGAAGACGTTCAGCTTGCATTTCTGCGAACCATAGACGGACTGGAAGATGTGGAAATAATGCGTCCGGCATATGCAATAGAATATGACTGCTGTGACCCTACACAGCTTACAGACACACTGGAGTTCAGAAAGATAAAAGGGCTTTATGGTGCAGGACAATTTAATGGAAGTTCAGGTTATGAGGAGGCGGCAGCACAGGGAATAGTTGCTGGAATAAATGCCGCACTGAAAATAAAAAAGCGTGAGCCTATGATACTTGACCGTGCAAGCTCCTATATAGGAACGCTTATTGATGACCTTGTGACAAAGGGTTGTTCCGACCCATACAGAATGATGACATCAAGAAGTGAATACCGCCTTATACTCCGACAGGATAATGCCGACCAGCGACTTACACCCATAGGCTATAAAGTGGGTCTTATCAGCGAAAAAAGGTACAGAAAACTTGTTGATAAAATGGAAAAAGTTTCTGATGAAATAAAACGTGTAAATGCAATGAACGTTCCGCCAAGTGATGAAATGAATGATTTTCTTGAAAAAATCGGAACGTCAACGCTTTCTACAGGCTGTAAGCTTGCTGACCTGATACGACGTCCGAAAATAAGCTACAAGGCACTTAAACCTTTCGACCCTGACAGACCTGAACTTTCGGACGAAGTAGCTGAACAGGTTGAATTGCAGATTAAATATGAGGGATATATTTCAAAGCAACTGGCACAGATTGAACAGATGCGGAAACACGAGTCAAAAAAACTGCCGGAAAATTTTGACTATAATTCCGTGTATGGTCTGAGACTGGAGGCAGTTGAAAAACTAAACAAAATTCAGCCAACATCACTGGGACAGGCATCAAGAATTTCCGGAGTATCTCCGGCTGATATATCACTGCTTGATGTATGGTTACAGCATGAAATGGGGGAACAGTAAGAAAAATGCTTCCTGAATATGATTTCTGTAAACAAAGTTTTGAAAAGTTCCACGTGGAACTTTCGGAAACTCTCTATGAAAAACTTGATATATATGCGGAATTTCTTGTTGAGTACAACAAAAATGTAAATCTTACGGCAATAACAGACCCTAAAGAAATTCTTTATAAACACTTCATTGACAGCATTTTGCTTGCCAAATATGCGGATATTCCGGAAAATGCAAGTCTGATTGACGTGGGAACAGGTGCGGGGTTTCCATCTGTACCTCTGAAACTTTTCAGACCGGATATAAAAATCACATTGCTTGACAGTCTGAATAAACGCATAGTTTTTCTGAAAATGTTATGTGAAAAGCTTGATATTCAGGCGGAATTTGTACATGAAAGAGCGGAAACTGCCGGAAAAAATCCTGATTTTCGTGAAAAATATGATGTTTCATGTGCAAGAGCGGTAGCTAATATGTCGGTGCTTAGTGAAATATGTCTGCCATTTGTGAGGGTGGACGGAGTTTTCACGGCTATGAAAGGTCTTTCGGAAAATATTTCCGACGGAAATAATGCTATTCAGTTATCCGGAGGGAAAATAGAAAATCAGTTTATATATGACGTTTCCGGTGAGGGTCGTAAAATAGTTATTGTAAAAAAAATATCGCATACTCCGACAAAATATCCCCGAAACAGCAGTCAGATAAAAAAGAAACCACTTTAATTATAATATGTACTGTCGAAAAAAACGCCCGTTTGTTGAAAACGGACACTTTTTTTGTGTAGTAAATATTTCCCATAAGTGTTAGAATAAGTTTACAGGGAAAAAATACCCGAGTATTTACATGAGGTAAAAATAATGGCATTTTTTAATTTTACAAAAGAAAAACTTGTAAACAAAGTGGTTGAAATTGACATAAATATGATTATTCCTAACCCTAATCAGCCACGAACAGATTTTCAAGATACGGAAATTTCAGCACTTGCAGAATCAATTTTGCAAAATGGTATTTTACAACCATTGTCTGTGAGAAAATGCAATGAGGGTTTTGAACTTATTGCAGGAGAAAGGCGTTTAAGGGCAGCAAAAATATGCGGATTTAAGGTAGTACCATGTATAGTTCACGAGGTAAGCGACAGAAATTCTGCTATTCTTGCACTGGTGGAAAATATTCAGCGACAAGACTTGTCATTCTTTGATGAGGCAACGGCAATTGAAAAACTTATTACATATTACGGCATGACACAGGAAGATGCCGCCGCTAAACTCGGCAAAGCACAAAGTACTATAGCCAACAAGTTAAGACTTTTACGGCTTACTCCGGAGGAGAGAGAGTTAATAGTAAAGTTTGGGCTTACTGAACGTCATGCAAGGTCTTTGCTGAAACTTGCAAGTTCAACGGACAGGCTGGTTATTTTGGAAAAAATCGTGAAAAATAATCTTAATGTTGAACGTACAGAAAAACTTATTGAAGATTATATCGGAAATCAACGTGAAAAAGCAAGCTATAAAAAACGTTCAAAAGTATTTCAGAACGTGAAAATGTTTGTGAATACCATAAACAAGGCAGTTGAAACAATGCAGTCGGCAGGGATTCAGGCGGATTCAAAGAAAATTCAGAATGAAGACTACATAGAATACCGCATAAGAATACCAGTCCAGAAAGTAAAATGACAAAGCGTTCCACATGAAGTTTTTTCATGTGGGACTTTTTTATGTTCCACGTGGAACAATCCGTCTTGTGAATTTGGATTTTGCTTGTGAAAAATGTTCCACGTGGAACAATCCGTCTTGTGAATTTGGATTTTGCTTATAAAAAATGTTCCACGTGGAACACTCCATCATGTGAATTTGGATTTTGTTTGTGAAAAATATTCCACGTGGAACACTTCGTCATGTGAGTTTGGATTTTAGTTGTAAAAAATGTTCCACGTGGAACAAAATTATACAACAACTATTTACAAAGCGTTTTAAAAGTGATATAATATTAGATATAAAAAATGAAAGGAAGAAATACCATGGGCAAAATAATTGCGGTGGCAAATCAGAAGGGCGGAGTCGGAAAATCCACTACTGTTGTAAATCTTGCTGCTTATCTTGGTTCAAGAGGTTTTAAAGTATTATGTATTGATTCAGACCCACAGGGCAATACAACTACTGCATTTGGTGTGAAAAAAAAGTCTGCCAGTGCTTCTACTTATGACATTCTCACTGGAAAAACAAGGATTCAGGAAACTATTATAGAAACGGATTTCAGTAATGTATCAATAGTTCCGGCTACTGAATCTCTTGCTGGCTGTGAAATCGAACTTATAAATTTTGAAAACAGAATGAAACGTCTGAAAATGCAGATACTTACTTGTCGGGAAGATTATGACTATATATTTATTGACTGTCCACCAGCACTTGGGCTTATTACAATTAATGCACTTGTTGCGTGTGATACAATAATAGTTCCGATGCTTGCGGAGTTCTTTGCACTGGAGGGGCTTTCACAGCTTGTCAATACGATAAAAATTGTTAAGACAAACTACAACCCGTCACTCAATATTGAGGGCATTGTATTTACTATGTTTGACAGCAGACTGAATGTAGCAAATGATGTTGTAGCAGAAGTTGAGAAGTATTTTCCTGATAAAGTGTTCAGTACTAAAATTCCGCGAAATGTGCGTCTTTCAGAAGCTCCCAGTCATGGCAAACCTGTTATGTATTATGACAAATCTTCAAAGGGTGCAGAAGCTTATGAGTTATTAGGTCACGAACTTCTCGGAGAACCGCTTGAACTTCCGAAGAAAAAGCGTAGAGGAATTTTTTCATTCACCAAAAAATAATCCGGAAAGGAGTTTGAAATATGGCTATAGGTGGACTTGGTGCAGGTCTTGACAGTCTTTTCAGCGACAATACAAGCGAAATACAAGTAAAAAAAACACTAAGAACTTCTGAGATAGAGCCTAACCGTGACCAGCCACGAAAAGTTTTCAGTGAAGAGGCAATAACATCACTTGCGGAGTCTATCCGTGAACATGGTATGTTACAGCCGATACTTGTACGTCCGTTGTCGGTGGGCGGTTATCAGATAGTTGCAGGAGAAAGACGTTGGCGGGCTGCAAGAATGCTCGGACTTGACGAAGTACCAGTAAATATACGTGAACTTTCCGATACACAGGCTATGCAGATTGCTATTATAGAAAATCTTCAGCGTGAAAGTCTCAATCCGGTTGAGGAAGCTAACGGGTATTGTGAACTTATCGAAAAGTATGGAATGACACAAGAACAGGTTGCAAAAATGGTAGGTCGTTCAAGGTCTGCAATTGCAAACGCTGTAAGAATACTTTCACTTCCGGAAACAGTGCTTTATATGCTTGAAACAGGCAGTTTGTCGATAGGTCATGCAAAAGCACTACTTTCGGTTATTGAAGATGTAAAATTTCTTACTGAACTTGCTGAAAAGGCATCGGAAGGCAGAATGACTGTCCGACAGCTTGAAAACGAAATTCGCAAAAAAGAAAATTCATTCCAGAAAGAACGCCAAAGAGATATTTCCGATAACTATTTTGCTGAAATGGAAATTGCACTTAATATGAGATTAGGACGCAAAGTAAAGGTGAATTATGGCGGAAAAAAAGGCTCACTTGTGTTGGAGTTTTATGATAAGGACGATTTAAAGGCTATTGCAGAAAAACTTGCAAATGAATATGAATAAAAGGAGTATTTATAAATGATTGATATTAAATTTCTGAGAGAGAGCCCCGAAATTGTAAAGGAAAATATTAAAAAGAAGTTTCAGGACGAAAAACTTGAGCTTGTTGACAAGGTAATTGCTATGGATTCGCAGTACAGGGCAACAAAGCTTGAATGTGATACATTGCGTGGCGAGAGAAACAGTAAAAGCAAGGCAATCGGCGGCTTCATGGCAAAAGGTCAGAAAGACGAGGCGGAGAAAGTCAAAGCGGAAGTCGGCGAGATTAACGCTAAACTTGCCGAACTTGAGGAACTTGAAGTAAAACTTGAGGGCGAAATCCGTGAAATCATGCTTGTTATCCCGAACATCATCGACGACAGTGTACCCGTAGGCAAAGACGATAGCGAAAATGTGGAAGTCGAGAAATTCGGCGAGCCTGCCGTACCCGATTTTGAAGTGCCTTATCACGTTGACATCATGGAAAGAGTAAACGGTATCGACCTTGACAGTGCGAGAAAGACCAGCGGAAACGGTTTCTACTATCTCTGTGGTGACATTGCACAGCTTCAGTCCTGTATACTCTCTTACGCAAGGGATTTCATGATTGACAAGGGCTTTGTATATTACATTCCGCCGTTCATGATTAGAAGCAACGTTGTTACGGGTGTAATGAGTTTTGACGACATGGAAAACATGATGTACAAGATTGAGGGCGAGGATTTGTATCTTATTGGTACCAGTGAACATTCCATGATTGGCAAATTTATTGATACTATCATTCCCGAAAGCGAACTCCCGAAAACTCTCACAAGTTATTCGCCGTGTTTCCGTAAGGAAGTAGGTTCACGTGGCATTGAGGAACGTGGCGTTTACAGAATACACCAGTTTGAAAAGCAGGAAATGATAGTTGTGTGCAAGCCCGAAGATAGCATGGAATGGTTTAAAAAACTTTACAGCTATACGGTTGAGTTTTTCCGTACACTTGATATTCCGGTACGTACTCTTGAATGTTGTTCCGGAGATTTGGCAGACCTTAAAGTCAAGAGCATAGACGTTGAGGCGTGGTCACCGAGACAGAAGAAATATTTTGAAGTCGGAAGCTGTTCAAATCTCGGCGACGCACAGGCACGCCGTTTGCAGATTCGTGTAAAGGACGAGAACGGCAAGAAATATTTGCCGCATACTCTCAATAATACGGTTGTCGCACCACCAAGAATGTTGATAGCATTTCTTGAAAACAACCTTAATCCTGACGGAAGTATAAGAATTCCGGAGGCACTCCGTCCCTATATGCACAAGGACGTTATAGCCGTTCCAGTAAAAAAATAATTACTTTTCAGAGTCAAAGAAATTATCTGCATTCTTTGCGACAGTACATAGACACATTGCAAAGACACCTATAGTACCGCCGAAAAATGAACCTAATAAAAAATTCAGCATAATAAAAAAAATCACCTCTTTATATATTATGTGGATTTTCAATTCAGGTAAACAAAAAAGTCACGGAAATTTTTTTAAATCCGTGACTTTTATTTTTATTTAAGCATTTCGAGTATCTGATTTTTTGGAATAACTCCGACAGATTGCTTATGAATAACACCGTCTTTCACGAGTACAAGTAATGGAATATTCTCCACCCTGAACGCCATTGAAAGTTCCGGCTGTTCGTCAACGTTTACCTTGCCGACTTTCACTTTTCCGTCAAGTTCCGTGGCGATTTCCGAGACAACAGGTGAAATCATCATACAAGGTCCGCACCAGTCTGCCCAGAAGTCCAGCAGAACAGTGCCTTTGTAGTTACGGACTTCATCGTCGAAATTTTCCTTAGTGATAGTGATTTCCATAAAATTATTTCTCCTTTGATTTGTAGTAAAGCATACAATGACAGAAACCCTCAAAATCAGGGTCTGCGATTTGTTCACGAAATTCCTTGCACATACACTTGTTTTCCGGAATACGTGGAATTCTGCACGGACAGTAGCCGTCTTTTTTTTGCAGACCTTCTTTAATTTTTGTAACAATTTCTTTATCGGGATTAAGTGTAATTTTCATAAAAAAATCCCTCCTTTTTGATAGTATGACTTATGTATGAGTTTTAATGCATTTTTCAAAAAATGTTCCATGTGGAACAATTCGTCTGTGTAAAATGTTTTTCAAAAAATGTTCCACGTGGAACAATCCACCTGTGCGGAGTATTTTTCAAGAAATGTTCCACATGGAACAATCCATCTGTGCAGAATGTTTTTCAGAAATGTTCCACGTGGAACAATTAGAATTAAGAAATTATTTCATTAATTCTCCAGCCATATTTTCAATCTGTATCAGATTTTCAGATTTCACAGCAGATTTAATGCTTACAGAATTTTCAAGCCATGTGATGTTTTTAGACTTTGCGAACATTTCACGCATTACTTTTCCGGCAGTCACAGCCCACGAACCATTTTCAATAATACCTATTGTGCGGTTCTGGAAATTTCTTTCTGTAAGTGCATAAATAAAGTGTCTCATGAATGGGAAAATATCTGCATTGTAAGTTGGTGAGGCAAGGATTATTTTTCCGTATCTGAAAGCATCTTCCACAGCTTCTGCCATATCCTCACGGGCAAGGTCACATAGAACTACTTTCGGACAGCCTTTTTCTTTAAGTTTGTCCGCAAGAATTTCACAGGCTCTTTTGGTGTTGCCATAAACGGAGGTAAAAGCAATCATTACGCCATCACTCTCAACTTCGTATGAAGACCATGTATTATAAAGTCCGAGATAGTAGCCGAGATTTTCAGTAAGTACCACTCCATGCAGTGGACATATTATATGTATGTCAAGTCCGGAGGCTTTTTTCAGGATTGTCTGTACTTGCGTGCCGTATTTGCCCACAATTCCGAAGTAATATCTTCTTGCTTCACAAGCCCAGTCTTCATCAACGTCCGTCGCACCGAATTTTCCGAAAGCGTCGGCTGAAAAAAGAACTTTGTCTGTGCTGTCATAAGTGAACATGACTTCCGGCCAGTGTACCATAGGAGCAAAAACAAAATTAAGTTCATGTTTTCCGAGTGAAAGATTGTCATTTTCCTTGACAACGAGTTTTTTTAATGTTTCTGTGTCTTCAAAGAAGTTTGCGAGCATTATAAAAGTTTTTGCATTGCCGACAATAGTTGTATCGGGATATTCTTTCATGAATTTCATGATATTTGCGGAATGGTCGCATTCCATATGCTGAACTATAAGATAGTTTGGATTTCTGCCATTGAGAACGTCTCTTATATTTGATAGCCATTCTTCAGAAAAATTTGCGTCAACTGTATCGAGTACAGCTATTTTTTCGTCCATGATGACATAGGAATTGTATGCCATGCCGTTAGGCACGATATACTGTCCCTCAAACAAATCAACATCATGGTCATTGACTCCGACACTAAAAATATCATTAGTAATATTCATTTGTTAAGTACCTCTTTTCATATTTGGAATACTATTATTATAGCACAGATTTCAGAAGAAAAAAAGACCTTTTCCGGAAAAATTTTCATACATATTATTACCTAACATAAAATATTTACAATAAATTTTTTATGTTTAATTTTCACAAAAAAGTCCATATTTGAAAATGTTCCACGTGGAACATCAGAAAACATAAAAAGTCTTTTTTGTGGCATAATACGGTCATATATGAATATTGTTTCCTGTAAAGCCAATTATATGTATAGAGAAAAATTATGGTAATGTTATTTTCCACAAATAGAGTAATAATAATTTGTTTGGTTCGCTAAAATACGACAATTTCAATTTCCGGATATTGACAAATTCACCGCTGGAATGTATAATAATAACTGTAGATGTGCTTTCCGTAAAAGGCTTTTTTACGGGAAATTTTCTGCACTAAAAAAATATAATCAAGAAGGAGATATGTCTATGAATCTTAATGGACTGTCAAAAAAACAGGTTGAGGAAAGCCGTAAAAAACACGGTGACAATAACCTTACTCAAATTCCACCTGACCCACTATGGAAAAAAATTCTTGAAGGTTTCAAAGACCCTATGATTATGATACTGCTTGTGGCACTTGTAGTTCAGGTAGTGCTGTGCTGTATGGGACAGGCAGAATGGTTTGAACCTGTAGGTGTTCTGATTGCAATTCTTATTGCAAATGGTGTTTCATCGGTCAGCGAATATAAACAGGAAAACAAAGCCTCCGCACTCAAGGAAGAGGAAGAATCAAAGGAAATGGCGAAAGTTGTCCGCGACGGTAGACTCACCGAAATTCACGTAGGTGAAGTTGTAGTAGGTGATATTGTCTATTTGCAGGCAGGTGACAAAATTTCCGCCGATGGTGAAATTGTTGAAGGTGAAGTAAAAGTTGACCAGGCTGCACTTAATGGTGAAACTGAAGAGGCTGAAAAACGTCCCGTAAGCTCTGGTGAAAGTTATAATACAAAGGATTTGCTTAATAAACATTATGCTTATCGCGGAACAGTTGTCTGTGGTGGTGAGGCATACATGGAAGTAAAAGTTGTCGGTGATAAGACGCTTTTCGGTGAGCTTGCCCTGGAAGTACAGGAAGACCAGCGTGAAACTCCGTTGCAGGTAAAGCTTGCAAAACTTGCAAAGCAGATTTCTACTTTTGGTTATGTAGGAGCTATTGCAATTATCATTTGTACCATATTGCAGACTATTATCGGTGGTGGTGTTCCTGATTCTGCAATTGGCTGGGTTAAGCTTGTAATGAATGCTATCACAGTAGCAGTTACTATTATAGTATGTGCAGTTCCGGAGGGTCTGCCCATGCTCACATCAATACTGCTTTCATTCCAGAGCCTTAAAATGTCAAAGGATAACGTTCTTGTAAGAAAAATAAATGGTCTTGAAACTGCCGGAAGTCTCAGTCTGCTTTACAGCGATAAAACCGGTACTATTACAGAGGGAAAACTTTCTGTAGTTGAATTTATCACTGGTGATGTCAAGAAATTTGATAAACTTTCCGATACATCAGCGAAATTCCTTGACGATATAGTAGTAGGTGCTGGTGTTAATAACAGTGCCTCCGCAAGTGACGGAAATGTTATTGGTGGTAACAGTACCGACCGTGCTTTGATGAAATTCATTATTGATGCAAAGGCTGAAAATAAAATTAATAAAGATGAAGCTGTAAATTTCAGTCCGTTTGACTCCACTAAAAAGATGTCAAGCGTTACCATTTCAAGAAACGGTCAGACCTGTACTTATGTAAAGGGTGCACCGGAAAAACTCCTTGTAAGATGTACACAATATGTTGACTCCGATGGAAATATAAATGTTCTTAAAAATCATAATGCAATAACAAAATATATTGATGAACAGGCTGGACGTTCTATGAGACTTCTTGCGGTTGCCAAGCGTGATGGTGACAGTGACGAGGGTGATTTGACACTTGTATGTATTCTGTGCATAAGAGACAATGTTCGTAAGGAAGCAGTTGAAGCTATCAAGGAAGTTCAGAACGCTGGTATTCAGGTTGTAATGGTTACAGGTGACCGTAAGGAAACAGCTGTTGCTATTGCTAAGGAAGCCGGACTTATCAGAAATCCGGAAGATGTTGCACTAACATCTGCTGAACTAAATGAAAAATCCGATGAGGAACTTAAAAAAGTCATTCCACATTTAAGAGTCGTTGCACGTGCATTGCCGACTGATAAGAGTCGTCTTGTACGTTGTGCACAGGAACTTGATTATGTAGTAGGTATGACTGGTGATGGTGTAAACGATTCTCCGGCACTTAAAAAAGCCGATGTCGGATTTGCTATGGGTAGTGGTACGGAAGTTGCCAAAGAAGCCGGTGACATTACAATTCTTGATGATAATTTCTCATCAATTGCAAAAGCCATTCTTTATGGACGTACAATGTTCAAGGGTATAAGGAAATTCCTGATATTCCAGCTTACAGTAAACGTTGCAGCCGTTCTCACTTGTTTCTTAGGACCACTCATGGGTGAGCCTACTATGATGACAGTTATTCAGCTTCTTCTTGTAAATCTTGCTATGGACACACTTGCAGCCATTGCATTCGGCAGTGAACCTGCACTCAAAGAGTACATGAAAGAAAAACCTATTCCGAGAAATGAAAGTATTGTCAGCAAATCCATGCTTATACAGGTAATTATCAGCGGACTTTATATTACAGCTCTTTGTCTTGTTATCCGTTTTGTTCCGGCAGTGCGTGATATTTTCGGTGGCGTAGATGACACATATTTGTGTTCAGCACTTTTTGCAACGTTCATGATGGCTATTACTTTCAATGGCTTTAACGCACGTACAGAAAAAGTCAACGTATTTGAACATTTAGGCAGAAACAAAAACTTCCTTATTGTAATGGGTGCATTGTTATTAATACAGTTCGTATTTGTAACATTTGGTGGTGAGTTTCTTAGCGTTGAGCCACTCAATGTAAAGACATGGTTAATTTGTATTGTACTTGCATTCATTGTTATTCCGCTTGATATGATACGCAAGGCAGTGACTAAAAAATGATATAGTAAAGGAGGAAATTAGAAATGAGTATCAATCTTCAGAAAGGTCAAAAAATAAATCTCAGCAAAGAAAATGGCGGACTTAAAAAAATTATGGTAGGTCTTGGCTGGGACGAGGTGAGACAGACCGGTGGATTTTTCAAAACCCTGTTTTCAGCACCTCAGCAGGATATTGACTGTGATGCGTCTGCAATACTTTGTGGAAGCAATGGAAAAATCCTCAGTACAGATGCGAAACAGAGCATTGTATATTTCGGAAATCTCCGTCATTCAAGTGGTGCTATTGTACATCAAGGTGACAACCTCACCGGAGCAGGTGAGGGTGACGATGAACAGATTATGGTGGATATAAGCAGACTGCCATATGATGTCGGCAAGGTTGTTTTTACTGTAAATATTTATGATGCACGCCGTAAAGGTCAGCATTTTGGCATGATTGAAAATGCTTTTATAAGACTTGTTGATATGGAAAAAAATCAGGAAATATGCCGTTATAACCTTTCCGAAAACTATAATAATATGACTGGTCTTGTTGTAGGTGAGATATACCGCAAAGGCAGTGAATGGAAATTTAATGCTATCGGACAGGCTGTCAAAGAGGCAAGCCGTCTTGATGCACTGATTGCACTTTACAGGTAATTTGAAAGGAAACGCAAAATGAATATACTGAATCTTGAAAATTCAAACAGAAAAATTACAAGTACACTTGGTAATTTCAGTGTTCTGGAGTATAACCGTGATGTAAGTGTTTCTTCCAGCAATGCCATGACAGAATACTTCATGGCAGAAATGGGTGTACATCGCAGACAAGTTGTTATAAATATGACTGGCTTAAATACAGCAGTTCTTCAGGCAGGTGCGATGCAGTGGATGGTAGGAGATATTAAAATTGCTACCGATATAAAAGGCGTGGGCGATTTTATGGGAAAAATGTTTAAAAGCTCCGTTACAAAAGAAACAGCCGTAAAGCCTAAGTACAGTGGTAACGGTGTACTGGTTCTTGAACCTACTTATAAGTACATTATTCTGAAAGAAGTAAGTGAATGGCAATCCGGACTTGTCATTGAAGATGGAATGTTTCTTGCCTGTGATGGAACTGTAAATCAGGGAATTACAGCAAGAAAAAATCTATCATCTGCTGTTCTTGGCGGAGAGGGTATTTTCAATCTTTCGCTCAGTGGTAAGGGTGTTGTTGCATTGGAAAGCAATGTGCCGGAAGATGAATTGATTGAAATACACCTTGATAACGACGAACTAAGAATAGACGGAAATATGGCGGTCTGCTGGTCAAATTCACTTGATTTTACCGTTGAAAAGGCTACAAAGTCATTGATAGGCTCTGCCGTAAGCGGTGAGGGATTTGTGAATGTCTACAGAGGTACGGGAAAAGTCCTCATGGCACCTGTTACATCTTCGGCTTCACTTTTCAGTGCTACAAATAATATGGCTGCAAAACCATAACAATCTTGTTTTATCAATATTTTTAAACGGAACAGTTATATAAAAAAACACTGTTCCGTTGTTTTAAAAAAAGGAGGCTTTTTATTTATGGCAATCAATTTACAGAAAGGTCAGCGTTATGCATTCGATAACTCAATGAAACTTGCCCTTGTCGGTCTTGGCTGGGACACAAACCGTTATGACGGTGGCTATGATTTTGACCTTGACGCGTCTGCATTTCTGTTAGGTGAAAACGGAAAACTTATCAAGGACGAAGATTTTGTTTTCTATAATAACCTCAGTGGACGTGATGGTGCTGTAATTCATACTGGTGATAACCTTACAGGTGAAGGTGAGGGTGATGATGAAGTTATCATCATCGATTTCAGCAAAATTCCGTCTGAAATCAAGAAAATTGCTGTATGTGTAACAATATACGAGGCAGAAGAACGTCGTCAGAATTTTGGTCAGGTTTCAAATGCTTATATACGCGTTGCAAAAATGAAAGATGAACTTGATACATCTGGAGATACTATATTGAGGTTTGACCTTGAAGAAGAGTTTTCTATAGAGACCGCACTTGTTGTTGCCGAATTTTATTTAAGAAACGGTGAATGGAAATTCAATGCAATAGGTTCAGGCTATCAGGGTGGACTTGCCGCTATAGTTCGTTCATACGGCGGAGACGTTTAAAATAACATACTTACAGCATTTACAGCCATACAAAGCAATACTCCGGTAACGGTTGGCAGTGCAAAACTCAGGGCAGTCCATTTGAGACTGCCTGTTTCCTTTTTAATGGTCATGCAGGTTGTCGCACATGGAAAATGAAAAAGTGTAAAAATCATCATACATATGGCGGTTGTCATGTTCCAGCCGTGTTCGGTAAGGAGCGAATGAATTTGTACAGTATCGGACATTTCAACAAGACTGCCTTGTGCAAGATATGTCATAAGTATAATAGGGAACACTATTTCATTTGCTGGAAATCCCAGTATAAATGCAATAAGTATAACGCCGTCCAGTCCCATTAGAGTTGCGAATGGGTCAAGAAAATTTGCTATTGCCGAAAGAATAGTACCGTTTCCGACATGGACATTTGCAATAATCCATATCAGCAGACCACATGGTGCTGCTGCTGTACACGCACGTGCAAGCACAAATATAGTTCGGTCAAAAATTGACCGTATCAGTACTTTTGTAAATTGTGGTTTGCGGTATGGCGGAAGTTCAAGTGTGAACGAAGATGCAACGCCTTTAAGTACAGTACATGAAAGTATCTTTGACATTAAAAGTGTCATAAGAACTCCTGCAATTATTACAGCAAGCAGAATAATTGCGGACAGAATACTTCCAGACGTTACTATAAACATTGTAATTATCATTATAATTGTTGGAAATCGTCCATTGCATGGCACAAAACTGTTAGTGATTATAGCAATGAGCCTTTCACGCGGAGAGTCAATAATTCTGCACCCCGTAACTCCACAGGCATTGCAACCGAAACCCATAGCCATAGTTATAGCCTGTTTTCCGCAGGCGTTCGCACAACGGAAACAGTGGTCAAGATTAAATGCTATTCTTGGCAGATATCCGAAATCTTCCAGTAATGTGAACATCGGAAAAAATATTGCCATTGGTGGTAGCATTACTGATACTACCCATGCAAGTACACGATAAATTCCCTGAATAAGCACCCCGTCAAGCCATTGAGGTGCATTTATTTTAGCAAGACCGTCAGACATTATGTCACCCAGTCCGAAAAGAAGATTTCCGAGTAAATCCGATGGATAGTTAGCACCAATAATTGTAATCCACAATATAAATCCTAATAAAATAATCATTACAGGAATTCCAGCACGTTTGCTCAGAAAAATTCTGTCAAGTTTCCGGTCACGGACGTATGGGGAAGATTTGCTGTAACTCACTGTCTGTTCAGATATTTCATTAGCTTTTTGTATTGTAGCGGCAATAATTTCGTCAGATATTTTTTCTGCTGTGAAGTCTTTTTCCTCAAGACCTGAAATAATATTTTCGATTTCTGGAAATTCTGAAAAATTAATATTTTCATATTTTTCAGTTTTTTCAATAAAATCGTTATTTTTTTCAAGTATACGCATAGCAACCGTTTCCGGTGGAATTTTATGTATATCGTTTTGAATTATATTGGTTATTTCCCATACAGCACTTTTAATATTGTCGTGTAATGGAATTTCCGGTTTTTTTGAATTTGGTTCATTATTTATGCAGTTATACAAACTTTCAAGGAGTTTGTCTAAACCTTTTCCGTCCCTTGCTGTAATTCCCACTACACATACACCTAAAATCTTACTCAATAAATCAAGATTAATATTTATTCCCTTTGCTTTCGCCTCATCAAGAAGATTTACACATACTATTGTTTTAGTTGAGACTTCAATTATCTGCAATACAAGATTTAGATTTCTTTCTAGACAGGTTGCATCACAGACGACGATAACCGCATCAGTTTCAGAAAAATATATAAAATCACTTGCAGTAGTTTCTTCTGCTGAACTGTTCCGGAGTGAGTACATTCCCGGAATATCAGCAAGTATAAAATTCATATCCTTGTATTCAAAAAATCCTTCTGCACTTGAAACAGTTTTGCCAGCCCAGTTGCCAGTGTGTTGTTTCATACCGGTAAGGGCGTTGAAAACTGTTGATTTGCCCACGTTTGGATTTCCGGCAAGTGCTATAAGATATTTATTATTTTCCATTGCGTCACCTCCTGAATATATCATGGAATAATATGCCGGAAAATAATATAATATGCCTTATAACACCAAAAAAGGACATACCGGAGTATGTCTTTTTAGTTCTGTATTTACAATTGTTCCACGTGGAACAATTTGTCTGTACGGAAACTTGAAAATGTTCCACGTGGAACATTTTATTTTAAATATTTAGGATTTATATTTTCGGGTGTATAATTATAGAGGTCACAGGCGATTTCTAAAATAACATCTTTAACTTCAAGATTTTCAAGGAATTTTTCCGGAATAGCCTCCATTCCGAGATAAGCACCGAGAATATTTCCGGTTACCGCACCGGTAGAGTCACTGTCACCATTGTGGTTCACTGAAACTATAATAGCTTTTTCAAAGTCATTTTCATATTTCAATGCACAGTAAACCGCTATAGCAAGGGTTTCTTCTGCAACCCATCCCTCACCGAGTTCGTGAATTGCATCAAGGTCATTGATATTTTTTTTAGAAAGTTTTACAGCCTTGTTCATAAGCTGACAGAAATAATCTATATGTTTGTAATTTTTAAAAAGTTTTTTTGTATGGGAAATGCTGTCTTTAACTGCATCTTTAAGTGAAATATCGCTATGTGAAATAAGATTTATAATATGTACAAAGCACGCTGATGGTATGTAGCCGAGTTCGTGACCATGCGTAATGGCGGAGGCTTCAGCTGAAATCATATCTGTTTGTGATATTTTACTTATATCCTTAAAGAAAAGTCCCACAGGTGCGACACGCATCACACCACCGCAACCTTTGCTGTCGTTTATTGGATTTCTTACAGAACCCATTTTACCGGAAGAGATAGCATTAAGACAGGTAAAGCCAGGGGCACGTCTTTTCCATAACTCCGGAACGTCCACAAGCCACGAAACAAGCAATGAACGATATTTGGATTTTGTTACATATTGGCAGTTCTGAGTTATAAACCATTCCTTGTAGCAGTCGTATATTGAGTGGATATATGAACCATTTTTCGCACCAAGCAGAAGACCATTTGCAGTAAAAAGTGTCATTTGAGTATCGTCCGATATAATTGCCTTGTTGTTTCTGAGTTCGTATTCTGTTATACCATTTTGCCCATAATGACCGAAAATTTCCTTTTCGGGAAAAAATTCCACAATATATCCGAGTGCGTCCCCGACAGCACCGCCGATAAGACAACCTTGGTATTTACTTAAAGTTTCCATAAGAACCTCCTTGTTATAAAAATAAAATCCACAAACATAATAGTTTGTGGATTTTTGAAGTGACCCGTACGGGAATCGAACCCATGATTCCGCCGTGAAAGGGCGATGTCTTAACCGCTTGACCAACGGGCCTTATTAAAATAGTAGCGGCAGTAGGATTTGAACCAACGACCCTCCGGGTATGAACCGAATGCTCTAGCCAGCTGAGCTATACCGCCATATTTGCCGTCATTGCTATTACTGCCTTACGACTTTATTATTATAGCACGTACTTTTGAAAAAGTCAATAGAAAAAATGAAAAAAATTTATTTTTGTAGAAATTTATAAAATAATAACTGTTTATACAGGATAAATTGTCTTAATAGTACAACAAATATTACAATATGGATAATATAAATAATTTTATATTGACTTGTAATATTATCTGTGATATAATTATGGAAAAATTTCAGCAGAAAGAGATGAAAAAATGTCGGAGTATTTGTCAGTTTATTCAGATAATGAAAGTATAAGTATTACATTTTATATTGATAACGAAAATATATTGAAAATTGGTGCGGAGATTGAAAAAATAAATCCTGATGCCTACATGAACGGTTATAACTGGGAGGCTTTTCTTAATTATTATCTTGAAAAACAATCGCCAGATGTTCTTATAAATATGGATTCCGACCCTGAAGCCGATATGTATACAGTTTACTATGAAAATACTGAAAAAAATTCTGGAAAAGTAAAAAAACTTGCGGCAATTATAGAATATCTGATAGAAAATCCCGATGACATTTATGAGATAGTTCGGGAACATGGTGGTGAAATAGAATGGGATTAAATATAAAACAAAAGGAACGTTACAGAATCAGGAACGAAATTGAAAATACTATAAAAGAAGAAAATATTGACCGTTCAAAATTTCATGAAGTTTCAAAATTTTCCTATGAAAATATTCTCCGGAAATTTTACTACACATTTTTTGAGTACGATAAAAATATAAGGTATTCAGAACCTAAAAAAATTGATTTGTCATATGCATGGCTGAATTTCCGTAAAAATCTTAATACATCGGATACAATACGGTTACACTATGATGATACTGACATTGATTCAATAAAAAGTCTTGTTCCGGATTATTCAGATGATAAAAAATGTTTCTGTATTGTTGCGGAGGGCTGGGTATATGAGGGCGAAATTTCCGAAATATTGACAGCTTTTTCGGAAGTTTATTTTATAACAGATTTCTACATTATATCAAAAAAATTTGACTGGGTTGTCGTAAACTGTGAGGATGGTGAATGTATATGGCGTGTAAGTTCAGAAAAATATTGAATATTTTTTTAATTTTTGTCATGATGATTTTTACAGGTTGTGTAAACGTTGAAAAAGAAATTACTTCAGAAATTTCAAAGGAAAGTAATATGAACAAAATTTTATTTTTTGCAACTATTTTACATAACTATCAGGAAGAAAAATATACAGATTCAGATATTATGTATTATTTTGTGGTACTCAATGATGGCACTATTTGGACTATGGACAGTAATTACAGGTCTGATAATTATGAATTTGTAAAGAAGTTTTCCGGTCATGATGATTCTGCATGGGAAACAGCCGACCACCTTGAAAACATCGGAAGTCTTTCACCGGAAGATACACAAAAGTTATCTGAATATATTTCAGGGATAAATTACGACAGCAAAGATTATGACCGTCTACGTGACGATGGTTGTGAACCCGATGTTATTGAAAGCGTTTATTATGATTACAGTTGTTGTATTCTGGACGATAAAAGCAAATGGTTCAGTATTATGAATACAGGAGCAAATCAAGGTATATCATATAAAACATATGACGAAAATGCACTTTCTGCACTTAATCTTGTAATAAATAATCAGCTTTATATTGACTGGACAGAAAAAATAAATTAAAGGCATTTCTACTCCGGAAATGCCTTTGTCATGCCGACGGATATAAAATGTTCCACGTGGAACAATCACATACAGAAAAATTCAATCAACTTTTGTCTTTCTGTTTGAAAACCGCCGATGCTGAAAGTCCGGCAAGTAATGCGACAGTCACGCCAGCAGCCGCTGACGTAAGACCTCCGGTGAATACACCTAAAAAGCCGTCACGGTCAATAGCTTTTCTGACTCCCTCCGCTAAAAGATTTCCGAAACCCATAAGTGGCACAGATGCTCCTGCTCCGGCAAATTCAACAAGTGGTTTATATATTCCAATTGCAGAAAGTGCCACTCCGGCGACGACAAAACTTGTAAGTATTCTTGCCGGAGTAAGTTTTGTATAGTCAATTAAAAGCTGTCCGATAGCACATATAATACCGCCTACCAGAAAAGCCTTGATTAAAGCCCATAATATCATTTTTTCAGTCCTTTCTTAAATGTACAAGATGTGCAATTGTTGGTATGGATTCACCCTGCTGTAATGACATAGGCGACATCAATGCACCTGTTGCGATAAACAGAATATTCTTTGCAGTATTGTTTTCAAGCATAGGCAGAAAATATCCACATAAAACGCTTGCACTACAACCGCACCCTGAACCACCACAATGTGTATCCTGTTTTTCACTATCGAAAATCAGACAGCCACAGTCTTGATGCTGTGCAGAAATATCAATATCTTGTTTCTGTAAAAATTCAATCAGTAATTTACTACCCACCATACCTAAATCTCCAGTAACTATAAAGTCATAATCTTCCGGATTAGTACCGGTTGCATTAAGATAACGTTGGATAGTTCCGGCGGCGGCAGGTGCCATAGCACTGCCCATATTATTTATGTCATTAATACCCATATCGGTAATTTTTCCGATACAGCCACCTACTATTTTTATAATTCCGTTAGTATCAGAGAGCACCACCGCACCGGAAGCTGTACAAGTCCATTGTGCAGTAGGAGTACGCTGTCCACCGTATGAGAGTGGAAAACGAAATTGTCTTTCAGCCGTCGAAAAATGCGACGATGTAACCGCTACAGCACGTTTTGCAACCTTATTATCTGTTAGTAGTGATGATATAACCAGACCCTCTGCCATAGTAGAGCACGCCCCATATATTCCTAAAAATGGTATTTCAAGTTCACGCAGACCGTATGTTGAGCCTATACACTGATTAATCAAATCTCCGGAACATATAATATCAATATCTTCTTTAGTTATTCCGGCTTTGCGTATGGCAAGGCTTACCGCCTCAAGTTGAAAACGACTCTCTGCTTTTTCCCACGAATTTTTACCGAAATGACTGTCTTCTATTATTTCATCGAAACACTGTCCTAAATTTCCCTCACCCTCTTTAGAACCGACCACAGATGCATAACTTTCAATTTTTACTGTATCAGGAATTATAAAAACTCCTTGTGAAATGTATTCAGCCATAAGAAACCTCCGTTAATGTTCCACGTGGAACAATTTGCTTGATAATATTATTTCACGAAGCTTTAATTATATTACTGGAAATTTTAAAATGTTCCACGTGGAACAATTCACGCAGACGAACACAAAATGTTCCACATGGAACAATTCATACAGACGAACACAAAATGTTCCACGTGGAACAATCTACACAGACGAACACAAAATGTTCCACGTGGAACAATTCATACAGACCGACGCAAAATGTTCCACGTGGAACAATTCATACAGACCGACGCAAAATGTTCCACGTGG
>CAMWQI010000015.1 GCA_947176345.1 uncultured Ruminococcus sp. | reverse complement strand
CTTCCGGAACAGACTCTGGTACAGATACAAACACAACAACAACTTCCGGAACAGATACTGATACCGACACAAATACATCTACAACAACTACTGATACAACAGGCACAGACTCTGGTACTGGCACAAGTACAACAATTACTACAGGCAGTGGTAGGGTACTTCCTGGTGAAGTAAAGAGATGGTCTGTTACAGTAAGTGCTGCTGACGATGCAGGCTATGCATTCTATTACAGCCATGAGGAAGAATTTGAAAAGAATCAGATTGCAAGTGTAATACTCAATGTTACTTATACAGACGACACAACAGACGATATCGAGATTGACTTTGATTATGCCTCAACTCCTAAGGAAACATTTGAAAAAGGTGACCTTGATTTCAAATATAATGTACCGCTTATTTATATCGGCGAACAGATTGTTGACAGCGTAGGCAAGGTTGTTCTTGCAAATGGTGATACACTTAAGAGAGAAGACGGCAAAGATGCTACTTATGAAGCTTATATCGGCTATTTAGGTGACGTAAACTTTAACTATAAGGTCGACGCTGTAGACGCTTCTGTAATAAGTGCTTACTATGCAGAACTTTCAACAATGAAATCAGATGGCAAATATCCGGAAGCCGCTGACGTAGTATTATCAGTACCGGATAACGCTAATATTAAAATTGAGAATGCTTATTCAATTTATGACCAATTCGCTGCATTCCTTGCCGACACAAACCAAACAAACGGTATTGTTACTCCGGAAACAAACAGACATGCTGCAAAGGGCATAAGAAAAATTGACGCTAACGATGCTTCTGCTATAAGTATTTATTATGCACAACTTTCAGTAGACGATACACCTTATGAACTTGGCGACAAAGAGCTTTGGGATGCAATATTTAATGGCGGACTTTAATTAAACGTGTTAAATCTGCCGTCGGGTGGCGGCAGATAAATATAAATCCAATTCTAATTTAATTTGAAAGGAAATAAATCAAAATGAAGACTAATTCTTTTAAGAAAGTTATTACTGCAATGGCTGCTACAGCAGTTGCAGTTTCTGCTACTTCACTTTCTGTTTTTGCTACTCCGAATAATGGTTTTTCCGATGAGGAAATAGCAGCATCTACTTATAAGCCAACCATTACAGTTGATACTGTAACTCTTTCACTTGCTGAGGCACAGGCTTTAGCAGAGGCTGGCACACCTGTTCAGGTTACTCTTACTGTAGGCGGTAACGTTGAAAATGCTTATGCATCAACTGGTGTCCACATAAACTATCCGGCAATTGAGGGTGGCAAGACACTGACAATGGCTCTTGATAGAGGGGACCTTTATATTGAAAAAGGTCCAGCTATTGACCGTCTTGCTGTAACTACACAGGAAAACGGTGCAAACGGTGTATTCATAACAACACAGGGTAATGCTAATAAAGGCTACACTGGTGCAATGTATACATTAAATTTACTTCTCCCAACAAACCTTGAGGGCGGTGAGTTCTTCCCTGTAAACGTTGATTATCAGAGTACACCAAGTGCTGAAGACCTCTTCACAGATGCTACAGCAGTTGCAGTTTCTGCTACTTCACTTTCTGTTTTTGCTACTCCGAATAATGGTTTTTCCGATGAGGAAATAGCAGCATCTACTTATAAGCCAACCATTACAGTTGATACTGTAACTCTTTCACTTGCTGAGGCACAGGCTTTAGCAGAGGCTGGCACACCTGTTCAGGTTACTCTTACTGTAGGCGGTAACGTTGAAAATGCTTATGCATCAACTGGTGTCCACATAAACTATCCGGCAATTGAGGGTGGCAAGACACTGACAATGGCTCTTGATAGAGGGGACCTTTATATTGAAAAAGGTCCAGCTATTGACCGTCTTGCTGTAACTACACAGGAAAACGGTGCAAACGGTGTATTCATAACAACACAGGGTAATGCTAATAAAGGCTACACTGGTGCAATGTATACATTAAATTTACTTCTCCCAACAAACCTTGAGGGCGGTGAGTTCTTCCCTGTAAACGTTGATTATCAGAGTACACCAAGTGCTGAAGACCTCTTCACAGATGCTACAAACAGCCCAACTGGTAAGCTCATGCAGGGTTATCTCTTCACACAGGGTATAACAAACGGTGGTATTCAGATTCAAGCTGGTGAAACATCAACATCTACATCAACTTCAACAACAACTACTACCACAACAACTACTACTACAACAACTACAACAACAACAACTACTACATCAACTTCAACATCAACTTCAACATCTACATCTACTTCAACATCTACATCAACTTCTACATCTACATCAACTTCTACATCTACATCAACATCTGACACAGTAACTACAACTGGTACAACAGCTTCCAGCTCAATTTCACTCTCTGGTACTGACGAATCACAGTCAACTTCTACATCGACATCTACATCTACATCAACATCTAGAACAAGCACATCTACTACAAAGACAACTTCTAAGGACAGTGGTAAGGATTCACCAAAGACTGGTGTCGCTGGTGTAGGCGTTGCTGTTACTGGTCTTGCTGTAGCAATCGGCACTGCATTCGTTCTCAGAAAGAAGAATGACTAATAAAAATAATTAATTGAAAATGTTCATACGATAAAAGAAAGGCTCTCCTACGGGAGAGTCTTTTTTATTTCACGTCCAGCCGTCAATGCCAGCACGGCACATAGCCCCGAAAATCCGGTCTTTGAAACCGTGTTCACGGTGTTCCATTTCGGCAATAAATTCTTTCGTTTTCTGACGGTTCGTGTGACCGTCCGCCCTACATTGTGACTTAACAACCGAAAAATTGCGTGATGCTTTTTTTACATCACGTTCCGGTGCAAGAACAAGCGGACGGATTATATTTATATCCCTGTTTTCAAGGTAGGTAGCCGGTGAAAAACACCCGATACGTCCTTCAGTGAATAAGTTCATTATAAAAGTCTCAACAACATCATCGTAATTATGACCAAGTGCAATTTTATTACAGCCAAGTTCCTCCGCTGAATTATATAAAGCTCCACGCCTCATTCTTGCACACAGACTGCAAGGATTAGGCTCTTTCCGGACATCAAAGACAATTTCAGCGATTTGTGTCGGAATAATGTGATATTCAATGCCGTATTCAGTACAGATTTCAGCCACCGGCGAATAGTCACCGGCTATGCCGTTGAAATACGGGTCAATCGTAAGGGCAATGATTTCATAATCAATTCCGATAAAATTTTTTAATAAAATAAAACCTTTTAGCATAACAAGACTATCTTTTCCGCCGGAAACTGCCACACATATGCGGTCTCCATCGCTGATAAGTCCGTAATGCTGAATAGCTTTACGCATATAACCTAAAATTTTTTGCATAATTTACCTCTTTTTTGCGTTTCGCGTGTGATTTTTTTGCGTTTCGTATGTGACTTTTTTGTATTTCGTATGTTAATTATAACATATCTGCAAGAAATTTTCAATTATATCTTGCAAAAACCATGAAAATATAATATAATAAGAAGTATAGAAATTTTTTTCAGGAGGGCTTTTTATGAGCAAAATTCTTGTAACAGGCGGTACGGGTTTCATTGGTAGTCATACCTGTGTGGAACTCCTTTCAAACGGCTATGAAATCATTATTGTGGACAACCTCAGCAACTCCAAAGAGGCTGCTGTCGGCAGAATTGAAAAAATAACTGGAAAAAAAGTTACTTTTTTCAACGTTGATATATGCGACTATGATGCACTCTCTGGTGTTTTCAAGGAAAATGATATTCAGGCGGTTGTACATTTTGCCGGACTTAAAGCCGTTGGTGAGTCTGTCCGCAAACCGCTTGAATATTACACAAACAATATAAACGGAACTTTAGTTCTGCTGAAAGTTATGCGTGAAAACAACTGTAAAAAAATTGTTTTTTCATCATCGGCTACAGTTTATGGCATGAACAACAAAGCACCATATACGGAAGATATGCCCACATCGGCTACAAATCCTTATGGTTATACAAAGGTCATGATTGAACAGATACTCCGTGATGTGTGTGTTGCTGATGAGGATTTCAGCGTTGTTTCACTCCGTTATTTCAATCCTATCGGTGCACACAGCAGTGGACTTCTTGGTGAAGACCCTAATGGCATTCCGAATAATCTTGTTCCTTATATTGCACAGGTTGCCTCCGGAAAACTGGAGCAGTTAAGTGTTTTCGGTGATGACTATGACACCCCCGACGGTACGGGCGTGAGGGATTATATTCACGTCATGGATTTGGCAGAGGGTCATGTATGTGCTATTGACTATGCCATGAAAAACAAAGGCTTTGAGCCGGTAAATCTTGGCACTGGTAAGGGTTCAAGTGTACTGGAAGTCGTTTCAGCTTACGAAAAAGCTTGTGGAAAGCCTATTCCGAAAAGAATAACTGAAAGACGTGCCGGAGATATTGCAACCTGTTACGCTGACGCATCAAAAGCTAAAGAGGTTTTCGGCTGGGAAGCAAAATCAGGCATTGAGCAGATGTGCATTGACAGCTGGAATTTTACAAAACTTAATCCCGACGGCATTCAGTAAAATAGAAAAACAAAAAGAAAGGACTGATAACAATGTCACCGGAGATAAGAAATATTTTTATTATGTTCGGTGCAGTTGCCGTATCTTTGGTTTTCATAATAATAACATTCGGTGGCAGTAATCCGTTAGAGCGGTTTATTTGGCTTTTTTTAGAGGAAATAACCGACGATGAGCCACCTGAACAGAATAATTCTTCCGCATCGGTCGTTGAAATGGCAACCCTTATACAAAAAAGTGACGACCGCTTGCGGATAATCGAAAATAACGGCAATGTTCAACTTGTTGATGAATACTATGAACTCACATTTGTAACCCGTAAGGGACAGACTGTAAAAATAGAATGTTCTGTTGATGCTTATGAAAAAATTCCATTTGATAAGCAGGGGTCACTTACATACAGAAAAAACAAACTTGTGAAGTTTAAGTATTATGAAGATATTGTTTATAACTAAAAAGGAGGACATATGGTTAATTTTGGTAATGACTGGGACGAACTTTTAAAAGATGAATTTGAAAAGGAGTATTATGTAAATCTCCGTCAAAAACTCATCAGCGAATACAATACACAGCAGATTTTTCCTAATATGTACGATATTTACAACGCTATGAAACTAACCGCATACAATGATGTAAAGTGTGTTATTTTAGGGCAAGACCCTTATCATGATGAGGGACAGGCACACGGGCTTAGTTTTTCTGTGAAAAAGGGTATTAAACCGCCACCGTCTCTTGTAAATATTTTTAAGGAAATAAAAGACGATTTAGGCATTGACAATCTCGGAAAACACGGCGAACTAACTAAATGGGCTGAAAACGGCGTATTACTGCTTAATTCCGTACTTACTGTACAGGCACATAAGCCTAAAAGTCATCAGGGAATAGGCTGGGAGAATTTCACGACTGATGTTATAAAGCTCCTTAATCAGCGTGAAAAACCTATGGTTTTCATGCTGTGGGGAAAAGATGCAAAGGAAAAGGAAAAGTTTATAACAAATCCGGCACATCTTGTTCTGAAATCGGCACACCCGAGTCCGCTTTCTGCCCGATATGGTTTTTTTGGCTGTAAACATTTTTCGCAGGCAAATGAGTTTTTGCGTGCCGTCGGTCAGGGTGAAATTGACTGGAGCATAGATTGAGGGGAAAATTATGAAAATAAGAGATTTATTTGAAGAAAAAACTGTATTTTCATTTGAAGTTTTTCCGCCAAAAAAGACAAGCTCCGTTGATGTGATTTACAAAACCCTTGATGAACTCAAAGACCTGAAACCTGATTTTATAAGTGTGACTTTCGGAGCAGGTGGAAGCAGTAATAATCAGTTTGCTTGTGATGTAGCTTCAAAAATCAAGGAAAACGGCATCACACCCATGATACATCTTCCAAGCATAAACTACACAAAAGAAGAAATTTCCGTCACACTTGATGAAATAAAGAGGCGTGGTATTGAAAATATTCTTGCATTACGCGGTGACAAAAGCCCTGATATTGAGCCGAAAAATGACTTTCCACACGCCAGCGACCTTATAACATACATAAAGGCACATGGTGATTTTGATATTGCCGGTGCTTGCTATCCGGAGTGCCACCCCGATGCAGATACAATTATTGACGATATAATGAACCTCAAAAAGAAAGTTGATGCCGGTGCAACTCATCTTATAAGCCAGTTGTTTTTTGATAATGATTCGTTTTATGATTTCCGTGAAAAAACAGTGCTTGCCGGAATAGATGTTCCGATTGAAGCCGGAATTATGCCGGTTGTGAATAAAAGTCAGATTGAAAGAATGGTCACGACGTGTGGTGCAAGTTTACCGCGGAAATTCGTCCGTATCATGCAGAAATATGAAAATAATCCGGAGGCACTCCGCGATGCCGGTATTGCCTATGCGATAAATCAGATTGTTGACTTAATCGCAAGCGGAGTTGACGGAATACACCTCTATACGATGAATAATGCCTATGTTGCACGGAAAATCAGTGAGGCTGTTTCCGGAATAATAAACGCATGATGAAACTTGAACCCATTTCAAAGACAGAAACTGCACGATATATGGGCGTGAAAGGTGTGCCGGACAATCGAATAATGGAAATCCTCAACCGTCTTGAACCTATCGTCCGTGAACGCGTAAGACCTAAATATGTCTACCGGAAAACGTCTGTTAATTTCACGGAAGACGGTTTGTTTCTGGACGGTATGGGTGCATCTCTTGACGGAGAGGACATAAAAAAACATCTTTCCGGCTGTACGTCTGCTGTTGTACTGGCTGTTACACTTTCTGCTGAGGCGGACAAGCTTATAAGGCAAACTGCCATCACGGATATGGCTGATTCGCTTGCAGTGGACTGTCTATGCAGTAGTGCTGTTGAGCAGGCGTGCAATATAGCCGAAAAAGAGATTTTTTCGGCTATAAACGCACCCTACAGAACGTGGCGTTTCAGTGCGGGATATGGGGATTTTCCGCTTGATATTCAGAAAGATTTACTGCTTTTCCTGAATGCCCACCGCCGTATAGGGCTTACGGTCACGGAAAATAGTTTGCTTATACCATCAAAATCTGTTACGGCAATTATCGGAATATCGGAAAATCCCGTAAAACACGGGAAAAAAGGCTGTGAATCGTGCAGAATGAAAGACAGATGTGCATTTTCGGCAAGCGGTAAAACGTGTTCGGAGGAGAAATAATTTGAATAAATTAAAAAAATTAATATCTTTAATGACAGTCTTTTCATTGCCGATAATGTTCACGGCTTGCGGTGAAAAGAATGAAAATTCCGGCACGAAAGATGCTGACCCTGCTGTGCGTAAGGCTATTGCCGAAAACGCTAAAAAATCCGAACTCCTCACCGGTGAAATCGAAAACAAAACTATAAAATGGCTGTCGGCATGGGATATAAATTCCGACGACAACGACGGAAAAAGCACACCGGCTTTTCTGGTGGCTTTTGAAGAACGTTACGGTGGTAAGATTGAATGGTATCAGTGTACCCATGATGAACGCTATGAACAGCTTGCCAAAGCTATTAACGGCGATGAGGGAATAGATTTCTTTTATGCCGGTGATTTGGACGCTTTCCCTAAAGGTGCTGTGCGGTCTATGTTCATTCCGGCAGACAACTATATAAATTTTGAGTCTCCGTTGTGGGACGACGTACGGGAACTCAATGACAGCTTTATATGGAACGGCAGTCACTATGTTGTTTCCACGCGTATAGCTGGTGATAACTGTGGTGTGATATACAACCGTAAGACTATCCGTGAAGCCGGTCTCACTGACCCCGCTGAACTTTACGCAAACGGTGAATGGAACTGGAATACTTTTGAGGATATGCTTAAAAATTTCACTGACCCTGAAAATCAGCGTTACGGCATAGACGGCTGGTGGTTTGAGTTCGGGCTTACCGCCACATCAGGCGTTGCACCTGTAAGCATTGAAAACGGAAAACTTGTAAATAATCTCTCAAATCCGGCTATGGAGCGTGTCCAGAACTGGATATACAAACTCTACACAAATGACTATATAGCGATAGGCTCTAAGGATTATGGTTGGAGCGCAAAGCCCTCAAATATTGGTGATGGAAAAACTCTTTTCTATCCGTGCGGACTTTATCAGTTTTATAAAAAATCTTCCAAATGGAAAGAAACTTTTGGTGATGAAGTATTTTTTGTGCCAATGCCTAAAGATCCCAATGCCGACGATTATTATATTCCCGTCGGAATGGAGGCATACGCTTTTGTGAAAGGTGGTCATAATCCGGAGGGCGTGGCGAAATTCCTTGAATGCAAGCGGTTTATCATGAATGACCCTGAAAGCCTTGCTGTAGCAGATAAACAGATGAAAGAGGATTACGGCTGGACAGACGAAATGTTCTCTATGAAAGAGAGTATGCAGGCACTGGCTGAAAAAAATCCGGTTATTGATATTTCAAGGGGTGTTTCAGATGACTGCGGAGAACTTCTTGACAACAGCCTGAGACTTACGGCACGTGGTACATCATGGAGTGAGACATATGACTCTATCAATGCAGTTGTTGATAAGTATATTAATGAAGTCAACGAACTAAGCCGGACGGAATAATATAATATGACTTGCAAAAAATTTTTTTATATGATATAATAAATAAGTATTTTAATCTGAAAGGAGGATGTGGCTGTGAATACTATTCTTGTTATGGGCGGGTGCGGTCTTATCGGTCAGCACGTATGCTCAGGACTGCTTAAAAAAGGTAATACAGTAATTGCGGTTGATGAAAAAGAAAATAACTATAATACCGGAAAACTTAACTATTCTTTTATTCAGGCTACACCGGACGATAAGGACGCTTATGCTGAAATTTTCAGTAAAAATCAAATTGATATAGTCATTCATTCTGCCTGTACGGTTGATAATGATTTTCCACCTATGGTCACAGATATGCAAGTTGCAATTTCTGCAAAGTGCGACAGCTTTATATATGAACTTGCTATGAACAACGGGGTGAAAATGTTCATTTTGCTAAGTACCGACCAAGTTTATGAGTTTACAAAGAGCCGTGAGCCGATACGAGAAGAAGATAAATTGAAACCCATTACAAATTATGCGGTACTTAAAGTTGAGTCCGAAAAGGCTTTTATAAGACAGTTACAGGGACACAAAAACGTTATAGCTTGCGTTATAAGACATTCACCGATATATACTCATAAATTCATTGACAATCTCACCGCAAAGATTACCGACCCTAAGGATAATGTGAAATTCGTTTCCGGTACGGGACAGTATGGATTTCAGTTATGCTGTGTGCATAATCTTGTTGACTTTATTCTTTGTTTTGTTAGAAGTGCGGTTGATACGACATATTCCGGAACTTACAATGTATGCGACAAGCATTTAACTACAGCAACGGAAATTATAGCGTTCATGCGTGAACATTATCATTTAGGTACAGTTATTTCACGTTCAGCCGGTGGTACTCTTTCAAAAATCAAGAATATTTTTTCTAAGAACACTGACGAAAAAGAAAACTATCGTTATCTTGACATGACGAAACTTGAACACAACAATATGCTTGACTGCACAAAAGCGTCGAAAATTGTTGTATTCCGGTGGGATATAAGCAATACCAAATAAAAACAGGTACATTTAATATACCTGTTTTTATATATTATGAAGTAAAATAATTCTAAATTTATTTACAATATTTTTTGGAATTATTATTGACTTTTTTAAAATATTATGTTATAATTATAAAAAAATATAGGAGGATTGGTTATGAAAAAATCTTTTAAACTGGCAGCTATAGCACTTTCACTGATAGCCGGTGTTTCAGCTGTATCGATACCGCTTGCATATGCATATGCCGGAAAAGAGTCTGTAGTGATGTATTACGACGAAGCAATGACACAACCTGTACCACACATTCACAGTGAGTATGAAGTGAACGAAAACGGACAGACCTACGGTATAGGCGATGCAAACTATGTTGAAGATTTGCCGGATTTAATGTGTGTTATAGGTGATAACGGCATAAAAGGTTATGCATATACTGAAGATTTTCTTTATAAGGGTGCGGCTAAAAATCCGGAAGAAGCAGTAGCACAGATGGAAGCTAAAGCAAATGGAACTTATGTACCTGTAGTTATAGATGTCTATGAATCCGACGGCGTAACCGTTATTGATACATTTACTATAGGAAGAAACTCAGAATAATATAAAAAAGTCACTCCTTATGGAGTGGCTTTTGTTTTATTCAATTATGGTATAGTTGTCGGAAGCCGTTTCTTTGGTGGCGTGTTCGGTCACATTGAGGACTTTAACTTTTAATGGCTTTGTTCCCATGTTTATTTCGATTATGTCACCGACTTTTACATCATATGATGCACGGGCAATTTTTCCGTTTACGACGACTTTTTCAGCGTCACACGCATCATTTGCGACGGTACGCCTTTTGATTAGGCGTGTTACTTTTAAATATTTATCAAGTCTCATATTATCTCCTTAATGGTTTTGATTAAAGGGAACAGGCACAAACCTGCTCCCTTAAATTTTACTTGTTTATAGTTCTCTTTAAGTCTCTGCCAGCCCTGAAAGTAGGGGACTTACAAGGCGGACAAACCATTTTTTCCTTAGTTTTAGGGTTAATGCAAATTTTTTCACCACGTTCACGGATTTCAAAAGTACCGAAACCAGTTACAGAAACTTTTTCACCTTTTTCAAGTGTTTCCTGAATTACTGCGAATGTGGCATTAATTACAGCTGTAGCATCGTTTCTTGTGCAGTTCATTTTTTTTGCGAGAGACGAAATGAGTTCAGATTTAGTCATAATATTTCCTCCTTATATAAATCAGTTTATGTCTGTGTTTTTTATAATATTTTTGGCTTTATTCCAGTAAATATCAAGTTCCTCAATGGGCATTGATTTCATATCGGCATTTTCCTCACAGACGAGTTTTTCAGTTACAGCAAAACGCTTTATGAATTTTTCAGTTGCATTTTTAAGTGCCTGTTCGGAGTCTATGCCGAGATGTCGTGCGGCATTCACGCATGAAAACAACAGGTCACCTATTTCCTCTTCAATATGTGCCTTGTCTCCAGAGGCTACAGCCTCATCAAATTCAGCCTTTTCAGCGGAAATACACGCTATAGCATCATCTGCTGTCCGGAAATCCATACCAGCACGCATTGCACGTTTTCCTACTTTTTGAGCTCTCATAAGTGCTGGCAGTGACTTTGCTACACTTTCAAGAGTTTCAGTGTATGTTTCCTGACCTTTTGTCTGCATTTTGATTGAGTCCCAGTTTTTAAGTACGTCACCAGTAGAATTTACAGTTACTTCACCGAAAACGTGCGGATGACGTATTATAAGTTTTTTGCATATTCCGTCGCATATATCGTCAAAAGTGAATGAATTGTTTTCTTCCTCAATGCGACAGTGGAAAACCACCTGTAAAAGAACGTCACCGAGTTCTTCACGGAGCAGGTCTGTGTCTTTAAGGTCAATAGCCTCAATAGCCTCACAAGTTTCTTCAATGAAATCGCTTTTGATGGACTCATGAGTTTGTTCCCTGTCCCACGGACAACCACCCTCACCACGCAGTAAACGTACAATATCAATCAAATCATTGATATTGTAGTTTTCTTTCTGCTGATAATCTACCATATAAAAACCTCCTTGTTTCATAAATACGGACGGAGAATATCCGTCCGCAATAATATTAGGTTTTGTCAACGAAACCAACTTTTCTGTATACCTTTGATACTATACGCTGTGAATAGCGGATGGCTTTTTCTGCACCCTCTGTATAGCATTTTTTAAGGTAAGCCTTATCGGCTGAAAGTCTTGCAAATTCTGTTCTTATGGGTTCAAGGTGGTCGGCTACAGCCTCACCGACAGCCAGCTTGAAATCTCCGTAACCTTTGCCGGAAAATTCCGATTCTATTTCAGCAAAGTTCTTACCAGTAACGCTTGAATAGATAGTCATAAGATTATTTATGCCGTCTTTTCCGTCACGGTAACAGACTTCCGCTTCACTGTCCGTCACAGCACGCTTGAATTTTCTTATAATAGTGTCCTTGTCGTCAAGAATGAGAATAACTGCATTCGGGTTATCGTCCGATTTGGACATTTTCTTTGTTGGGTCTTGCAGTGACATTACTTTAGCACCGATTTCCGCAATATACGGTTCAGGGAGTGTAAAGAAATCGCCATATCTTTGGTTAAAACGCTGTGCGATGTTTCTTGCAAGTTCGAGGTGTTGTTTCTGGTCAACGCCCACTGGTACAAGGTCTGCATTGTATGCGAGAATATCAGCCGCCATGAGTACCGGATATGTGAAAAGTCCGGAGTTTACATCATCTGCGTGACGCTGGCTCTTGTCCTTGAATTGTGTCATACGTGAGAGTTCGCCGAATTGTGTATTACAGCCAAGAATCCAGCTTAGTTCCGCATGGGTTTTAACGTGGCTTTGTATGAAAAGTATTGATTTTTCAACATCAATTCCGCAAGCCATAAGAAGAGCATATGAATTAAGTGTATTCTGACGGAGCTTTATGGGGTCTTGCCTTACGGTTATAGCGTGCATATCAACTACACAATAAATGCAGTTGTATTCGTCCTGTAATGGCTTCCAGTTTCTTACAGCACCGATGTAGTTTCCGAGAGTAAAAGTTCCTGTTGGCTGAATACCGCTGAAAATCAGCTTTTTATCTTCCATTTTGAAAAAATCTCCTTTTATGCCTGTCTGCGTCTTTCAGCGTCGTCCTTAAGTTGACAGCTTCTCAATTCGTTGAGAACACGCTGATAGAGTACATAGAATGTACGGAGTTCCGGCTGGTCTTCCGGAATAACACCCGGTTTTATTTCAGTTTTGTATATAGCGTTCTTTGTGAGCAGAAAAATATTATGTGTCTTGCCTTTCGGGAGGTCATAGGTCTTTGTTTTTTCGCATTTTGGAATAAGCTGTCCGGCATTTGCCACCATAGTATGTGTAGCCTGAACGAGATTTCTGTATTTCTGTGATGCTCCTGTGTACTCACCGCCGTTATTGAAGTAGAGGTTAGCAGCTCCGTTTATGAAGCATACCATTGTGGTGAGGACTGTCGGAGACATCGGAATGTCGATAACGACACCGAAAACTTCGTTTTTCTTGAAATTAGTGTTGAAGAAACGGGCAGGGAAGTTTATAGCCTGTCCTCTTGTCATTAGATATTTCTGTGTTACAGCATATCTTTCAGTCATTTTGTTTGGCATAGTAATATATTCCTTTCGTTTATATATTTCAGGAATACTGGCATCAGCCGAGTATATCCTTAGTCATTTTGGAGAGTATTTCCATACCCTTTTCAATATCTTCATTGGTGGGCGTGGAGTAATTTAGGCGGAATGAGTGGCTTTTTTCATTCTCATCAATACTGAATGAGTTTCCAGGAACGACAGCTATCTTGTATTCTTTTATGGCACGTGTACAAAAATCATTCATGTTGCAGTCGTCGGGGAGGGTACACCATACAAAAAGCCCACCTTGTGGTCTGATATATGAAATCTTTTCAGAAAATCCATTATCAATATATGAACACATAATATCACATTTTTTGCGGTAAATCTCACGGAGATTTGCAAAGTGACTTTCAAGGTCTGTGGTGGTCATAAATCTATGTGCCACAACCTGAGCCCATATATTTGAATGAACGTCTGAGACCTGTTTGCAGACAACAATTTTCTGAATAATTTCAGCAGGTGCGGAAACAAAACCCGTTCTGAAACCGGAGGAGAGAATTTTTGAGAATGTACTTGAATAAATAACACGTCCTTCAGTGTCAAGACTTTTTATAGTCGGAACGTTCTCACCGGCAAAACGCAACTCACCATATGGGTCGTCCTCAAGAATGATAAAATCATACTTACAAGCCATTTCATATACAGCCTTACGCTTTTCAAGTGACATAGTTCTTCCGGTGGGGTTCTGGAAATTCGGGATAACATAAAGCATTTTGACATTTTTCTGTGTTTTTACAGCGTTTTCAAGCTTTTCAAGGTTTATTCCGTCATCTTCCATTTCAATTCCGCATAAATTTACATTGTAGGAGCGGAAAGCATTCAGTGAGCCTATAAAGCACGGAGACTCACAAAGCAGTGTATCGCCCTCATTGAGTAAGACCTTACATGAAAGTTCATTAGCTTGTTGACCACCGGACGTTACAATAACGTCGTCAAAATCTGGATTATAGCAGTTTTTAGATGCAAGCCAGCTTTTCAGGAAATCACGCAGTGGAGTATATCCTTCTGTGATGTTATACTGTAAAGCAAGTACGGGGTCGGTAGCAAGGAGGTCAGCGGAAATTTCAGCTATTCTTTCTGTCGGAAAAGCCTCCGGAGCAGGATTACCAGCAGCGAATGAAATAACACCGGGTACTGATGTGAATTTGAGAATTTCTCTGATAGCAGAAGCCTGAAGTTTGGTTACTTTATCAGAAAACTTATAGTTCATTTTAAAAACCAGCCTTTCAGTTTGTGTCGTTTGTGTAAATTTGTAAGCAGTAGACAGCTTATTTTATATTATACCACATATTTTTAAATTCTGCAACATATATTTTTGTGAAAACAAGAAAATTGAGTTATAATTTTCTTAATGACTGCAATTGTAAAGGGTGATTTTTTGAAAAAACAGAATTTTCTTAAAGGTTCGCTTATACTTATGATGTCCGCCGTAACTGCAAAGGCTTTAGGGGCATTTTTTAAGATACCGCTCACAAATCTGCTCGGCGGTGTAGGAATGAGTTATTTCAGCTGTGCTTACAGTATTTTTATGCCGGTATATGCTTTAACAGTAACGGGACTTTCGTCGGCTGTGGCACGTATGACAGCACAAAGCGTCGCACTGGAAATGTATACCAATGCTAAAAAAGTCCGCACTACAGCACTTATGATGTTTTCAGCGGTGGGACTTGCAGGAAGTATAATAACATTTTTATTGGCAAAATTTTTTGCAGGAAGTGCAGAAACGTCATTATCTGTTGCAATGATAGCACCATCAGTATTTTTCGGGTGTATAATGTCCGTTGAACGTGGTTATTATGAGGGCATGAGTAATATGTACCCCACAGCTATATCACAGGTTATTGAAGGAATTGTAAAAGTTTTCGCCGGACTTTTTCTGTGCAGATATGTTACAGAAAATATAAATGAAATAATAATATATTTTCCGGATATAGACCCGCGGGCTATTTCAGCCTCCGCCGGAATTTTAGGTGTTACACTTTCGTCTGTGGGATCGGTTGTATTTTTTGCAGTGCTTAGTCTTTTTAGGAAGAGAGTTCCAGAAAAGACAGAAAAAGCCGTAATGAAACGTAAGGAAATAGCAAATGAACTTTTCATAAATGCCGTGCCGACGGGCATAAGTGCAGTGGTCACGAACCTTACCGCACTTATAGATATGTGGACGGTCATAGGCTGTATAAGCTATTTCGGGAGCAGGATAAGCGTTCCGGACAGCATAGCAGAAAATGAAATACCACATTTTATATATGGGTCGTTTGCCGGAATAGCCCTGACGGTCTTTAATCTTGTGCCGTCCGTGACGAATATGCTTGGAAAAGGTGTACTTCCGTGCATAACTGAAGCATGGGCAAATCATAACATGAAATCACTTTCAGAAAACACCATGCAGGCACTTATAACGTCGGCGGTTATAGCCGTGCCGTCGGCGTTCGGAGTAGCTGTACTTGCACCGGAAATACTGGGTTTTCTGTTCCCGAAACAGCCAGATGAAGTAAGTGTATGTATAAATTCACTCCGTTTATTAATGGTGGGAATGGTTTGTCTTTGTGTATCGTTTCCGCTTTTCAGTATGTTGCAGGCGATAGGAAAAGCCACACTTCCGTTGAAAATAATGTTGCTTGGCACTATCGTAAAATTTGCCGGAAATCTCATACTTATACCGTTTATCAGCGTAGACGGTGCGTCGGTGTCAACTTCAATATGCTATGCAGTAATACTCATAGTTTCTGTAAGACTTTACATAAAACATTCAGGTGTAAGACTAAAATTAATGCCGTTTGCGGTGATTGCCTATTCCGGTGGAATGTGTGCCGGTACAGCATATCTTGTATGTGAGATTTTAAAGCGTTCCGGAATGGGAAATTTCGGTGTACTTGCCCTATCGGTAGCAACCGGCGGACTTGTTTATGTAATAGTTCTTGCGGTATGTTGTTCCGGACTAAAAAATATACGAAAACCTGTTGTTGATTAAAACATTTAAAAAAGTCCTGCCATGCCATAAGGTATAACAGGACTTTGATTTTATTTCAGTTTTGAATCGTCAGTAGAGATGTTTTCGGCATTCACGGGTGAAAGAATTACATTTGATGCATCTTTTTCATTATTGAGAGTGGGGAAAAATCCTACTGTGAGTGAATCAGTTCCGGCAGGCACAAGAAATCCGCCGGCAAGAAATCCGGTAAATTCTCCATTTGCCGGAATTGTTATATTATCCTGAATGCACTTAGGATAATTCTGTATAGCGTATAAATTCGCACGTACGTCCATAGAAATTTCCGTTTCGTTCGGCAGTGCAACGAAGAAATTATTCATTGAATTTATTTCATATTCTATATCAGTCTTGTTTTTTATTGTTACATTTATAAATACAAAATCACTGTTTTCAACGTTAGGTGCGGAAACTCTCACTACATCATTAAGAGTGAATACAGTATTATTTACTTCCATTTCCTGACCAAATGCGGAATTGGTCTTTTTGGAGTTGCCGGAATATTTATTGGCGGGGTCTGTAGTATCGGAAACTGAGGTATTTTTTTCCCCATCAAGTACTGCTGTTTTTTCAGAACACGAAAAAGCAGATACCGCAGAAAGAGCAAGTGCAAGTGCCAGTGCGGAAAGTCTGGATTTATTCATTATATAGTCCTCCGTTGTATTAATTTTTAAAATTCATGTTTAAATGTTTTGTAAATATAGTATAGCATACAGATGTACTGATTGTCAAGAAAAAAATAAACAGTCCCGTATTATGAGACTGTTTATGGATTATGCCTGAGAATTATTCAGCTACAGGAGCAGAAACAGGGCAAACACCAGCACAAGCACCGCATTCAACGCAAGTGTCAGCGTCGATAACGTACTTTCCATCGCCTTCTGAAATAGCGTCTACAGGACACTCACCAGCACAAGCACCACAGCTGATGCAGTCATCATTAATAATATATGCCATAATAAAAGCACCTCCGTAAAAATTCATTGTAAATATTATATCATATCTTAATTGAAAAATCAATAGTTTTTTGTTAGCTATGACTTACCTTTTTCTTTTCCTGAACATATCAGTAAACCTGAAACCGTCCAGAATATTGGCGAAAATGTTATATTACTGCAACCTATGAAGAATATTATAATTCCACATATAAACATCATAAACGTACAGACAGTATTTTCAGACGGAGATTTTTTTATTTTTCTGAAACCGGCAACCAATATTGAACCGAGAATTAAAACAAGTGCAATAAGCGAGGGAATACCACGTGTTCCGGCAGTATAGAGATATTCATTGTATACCTTGTCAAAAGTATTCATATTGAGTGCTATAATATCGCTCATATCGACGATTTCCGGATTAAGACCGGCGTTAGTGTATAATTGCGGATATACAAGCTGGTCTTCACCCGTGCCGGTAAGGGCATATTTTTTGATTATTTCAATAGTTTCATTGTTAAGATACTTGTATACTTCCATAGTATCAGACAAATCAAGGTTATAGCAGTTTCCGCTTGACGACAGCCTCATATAAGAATCCGCCCACCACAGCGTGTAGCCGTCGTAAAGCTTATAGCCGGAAATATTACCGATAGCTCCGGCATTTACTATAAGCACGGCAACTAAAGCCGGAAGTACTCCCGAAAGTAATGCACAAAGCCTTATTTTCGGTGCTTTTTTTATAAACAGGCTTACTCCGGCAGAAAGTACAGCTATAATAATTCCCGCTATGCTCATAAGAGAGTATGTGAAAATCATTACAAATGAGAACAGGCATGAACTTACAATACAGAAAATACGGCGTTTTTTGTTGTCGGTGAGTACAGCCGTGACAAGTGACGCTGTGAGTGCAAGGCTTAAAACCATTGCAAGGAAAATAGGCGACTGTGCTAATCCGCTTGAGGCGTTTATTTTAGTAGTTAGTTCGGCATAGCGGTAGTGGCTTAATTTTCCCGTGAATATCTGCACAAGGCTGATTATACTGTGGAGAAGTCCGGCGGATATAATCGAATTTATCACTATATTTATAGCTTTTTCACGCCTGACTGACATAGCTGTTATGAAAAATCCGAAATAGAATATTATTGCTAAAAGACCCTCACCACGTCCGGAAAATCCATAGAATGAGACACTCACGGAATAGGAATTTATCAGGGAAATAATTCCCCATAAAATCATTGTGACGAATGCCCAAAAAGGCAAATTTTTCTTACAGTCTATGTATTTTTTCATTATGCCGATAAGTGCAAGTATCATACATATTACACCGGAAATTGCCAGTCCGCCCGATACTATCGAATAGGAAAGTTTATCAACCAATTCCGGTATAAAAGCAAATACAGCCGTTGTGAAACACGCCAGTGAAAGTCCGTATGATGCAAGCTGTGAATATTTTTCTTCTGTCATGTTAAGAATGAAATTAGAGTTTTCGCTTGAATTAAATAATTGTTTTGACATTATATCTGCCTTTCATTATTTTTCTGATACAGTTATTGTGCAGTTATCGTCTGTGATGTTGTCAATGGTTATTTTAAGACCAGTATCAACAGACTGTGTGCCGTCTTCAGCGTACCACTTGAAACCGGAAATACTGCTGTCTATCACATCACCGACATGATAAAGATTATCAGTGTCTGCATCGTCTATTATACGTATGAAACGTCTTCCGGCATCATTATTGGTAGCCTCATTTTCACCGCTTGCGTATTTCCAGTATTTCCAGCCGATATTATCAGTTACAGTGCCTTCAACGTGGAATACCCTCACACCTGCTCCGGTAGTTTTCCACCAGTAGTCTTTTTTGAGACGACTATTGTTTACATCAAGGGTAGTGTATTCAACTACAAGAAATTCGGAATAATAATTGTCCTCAAGTTTTCCGCATGGAATAATTATGCAGTTTCCGTTTTCTTTCTGTGCGTTATTCAGGGTAAAAGTTTGAGTTTTTGTTTCGGGGTCATAGATTGTTACCTGTTCTTTCTTGTACCAACCAAGCATGAGTTTTGATACGGCTGAAAAATCGGCATTAGTTTCGTCCATCATTTCATATCCGGCTGAACCATGCAGACCCTCAAAGTCCTTTTCACCGTTGTACAGGTAGTAGTCGGGAAGTCCCATACAGTGACCCATTTCATGCAGATAACTGCTTGTGAAGTTTTTATAGTCGGTTTTACTTTCTATCTGTGCATTTCCGACAATTACGTGACCTATGGACATTCCGTCAACTTTAAAATCATAATTTCCTCCATACTGTCCGGCAGCAGGCCACCAGTTTTCGTCACCGGCATCAGTGGGAACAGAAATTAAAGTTGCATCAATTATCTTGTCACCGTTTGCGTCAAAAGTTGTAAAGTCTTCGCTGTCTTTGAATGCCTCAAATACTTCATTTATAAGATTTACGTGATATATATCACCCTCATATGCAGACTTGTTTTCTTTGGTTGTGTAACGGAAAACCTTTCCATTCAGTTTGAGATTTCCTTTAGAGGAACGGTTATAGAATGCAGACATACTTTCAAACGGATAGTTTCTGTTTTCGGTATCTTCTGCACCGAATGATGCTTTTTCGATTTCAGCGGTAGTGGGTTCATATTTATACGGACAGTCGGGGAAATCAACATAGAATACTACCATTTCGGCGTTATTCTGTGAGGGCATAGAGCCATATAAATCCTTTACGGGAGCTTCAATAAATTCCACTGCTGATGTCGTTGAAGTGGTTGTTTCGGTATCGGTTGAAGACGATGCTGAAGTTAGCGTTGTAGTGTTCGGAACGGTAGTGGTAGTAGTAGTGGATTCTGTTGTTGAAGATGTGGAAGTTTCCGTCTCATCGTTCCATATATATACGGGGTCGGCTGATTTGGTTATAACGTATTTACGCATCATAATCAGGTCAAAAATATCTATTATGTCGTCCTGATTTATGTCGGCTGTACGGAGATATTCAAGTGAATTATCCGCCTCACTGCCGTTTATAGAGTAGTATTTTCCGCTTACGTTGTAAAAATTTTCATTTGAAAGGGAAGTTTTGCCGAGCATATATTTTGAGAGCAGGAGCAGGTCGGCTACATTCACCTGTGAGTCGTTGTTAAGGTCACCCATAAATCCCATCTGTTCCCAGTCAGCAAGTACCGGCATTGACACTGCACAGACGGAAATTGAGACAGCTGATAAAAAAGCCGTCATCATACGCCTGAATGATTTTTTTTTCATGATAACATCTCCTTTTTATAGATATTTTATATATGATTATGAAAAGTGCGGACGGGGTTATGCCGTCCGCACTGAATTATTTAGCGTAGTCAGTAACTCTGCTTTCACGAATGAGATTGACCTTGATTTGTCCGGGGTAATCCATTTCGGACTCAATCTGCTGTGCAATCTGTCTTGCAACGAGTACCATTTTTTCGTCGTTGATGACTTCCGGAATAACCATAATTCTGACTTCACGTCCAGCCTGAACAGCATAGCATTTTTCAACGCCATTATAAGAGGTGCATATTTCCTCAAGTTTCTGTAGTCTCTTTATGTAGCTTTCGTAATTTTCACTTCTTGCGGCGGGTCTTGCGGCAGATATAGCGTCGGCAGCCTGAACTATGCAGGCAATGACTGTTTTAGGTTCAACGTCATTGTGGTGTGCTTCAATGGCATGGATAACAACAGGATTTTCATTGTATTTTTTACAAACGTCAACACCTATCTGAACGTGTGAGCCTTCTATTTCAGCGGTTAGAGCCTTTCCTATATCGTGGAGCAGACCGGCACGCCTTGCCATATTGGCATCAACGCCAAGTTCGGAGGCAAGAACTCCACAAAGTTTAGCTACTTCAATTGAGTGGTCAAGAACATTCTGTCTGTAACTTGTACGGAATTTAAGTCTTCCGATAAGCTTTATAAGTTCGTGATTTATGCCGTGTACATTCGTTTCAATTACTGCACGTTCGCCCTCCTGTTTTATACGGTATTCAACTTCACGCTTTGCCTTTTCAACCATTTCTTCAATGCGTGTCGGGTGTATTCTGCCGTCTGCAATGAGCTTTTCAAGGGCTATACGTGCTATTTCTCTCCTTACCTGGTCAAAGCATGAGAGAGTGATAGCTTCCGGTGTATCATCAATTATAAGGTCAACACCTGTGAGAGTTTCAAGGGTACGGATATTACGTCCCTCACGACCGATAATTCTTCCTTTCATTTCGTCGTTAGGGAGTGGAACAACAGAAACGGCTGTTTCGGAGACCTGGTCTGATGCGACTTTAGCTATAGCAAGGGAAATATAGCTCCTTGCCTTTTCCTGACATTCATCTTTAATCTGTTGTTCATAGGTAGCAACTTTCACAGCTTTTTCATGTATAAGGTCATCTTCCAGCTTGGAAATTATATATTCCTTAGCCTGTTCCTTGGTAAATTCAGATATTTTTTCAAGAATGTCCATCTGACCTTTTTTAATAGTTTCAGCCTCTTTGAGTTTTTCATCAGCGGACTTGATTTTCTGATTCAGGGTTTCTTCTTTTCTTTCAAGGTTATCAGTTTTCTTGTCAAGATTTTCCTCTTTTTGCTGTACACGTCTTTCCTGACGCGACAATTCTGCTCTACGTTCCTTGATTTCCTTTTCTGCTTCACTACGGAGTTTGTGTATTTCGTCCTTAGCCTCAACCAATGCACTTTTTCTTTTGTTGTCAGCATCTTTTTCAGCGTCCTCAATAATACGTTCCGCCTGTTTTTCGGCTGAACCGGTAAGGGCTTCTGCCTGCTGTTTACGCTGTTCGATACCTGCATTAACGCCCTTCTGATAAGCCTTGCTGTTCACAACGACTCCGGCAACAACTGCACCTACAGCAAGGGCAATTATAATAAGGACAATAGAAATAGTCAAGCTCATACAGTGTATTACCTCCTTTAAGTTAATTAATTTATAATTTTGTATCATAAATCTGATTACTACTTAAAGACAGTAAATACCGCATTTATTTTATTCATTTGTCAAAATATTTATTAAATTTCAATCTTTTTTCTTTTCAGAGAGACAAAAAAATACCGCTGTTTCCTCTATATCTTTATGGAAACATCACCGGTAATGATTTAAAACAAAGCTGTACATACTGCCCAAAGTAATATTCTGCAAATAAATACAACATAATAATTATATACTTTTTCGGACTTTATGTCAATAGATTTTTAGTTAATTTCTGAAGTAATTATGAACAAATTGTAAATATTTCTGCTGACTACTTGACTTTGAATATGAAAAAGTTATATACTGTTTTTAGCACTCAGAGAGGGAGAGTGCTAAAATTATTATCGGGAGATGTTTTTTATGGAAACTAAACAGTTCAAGGCAGAATCAAAAAGACTGCTTGAGATGATGATTCATTCAATCTATACACATAAGGAGATTTTTCTCAGGGAACTTATCTCCAATGCAAGCGACGCTATAGACAAGCTCTATTTTAAGTCACTTACAGACGATAAAGTAGGTCTTAGCAAGGACGATTTCGCTATATGGATTACAGCAGATAAGGACACACGCACTCTTAAAATCGCCGACAACGGCATAGGCATGACAGAAGAAGAACTTGAAAACAACCTCGGTACAATTGCTAACAGTGGTTCGCTGAAATTCAAGAACGAAAACAAACTTGATGACGACAATCAGATTATAGGACAGTTCGGTGTAGGTTTCTATTCTGCATTCATGGTGGCAAAGAAAGTTACTGTTATCTCTAAGGCTTACGGCAGTGACAAGGCTTACCAGTGGGAGTCCGAAGGCGTGGATGGCTACACTATCACTGAAACTGACAAGACAAGTGCCGGTACTGAAATTATCCTTGAAATGCTTGACGATACCGACGACGAAAAATATACAGATTTCCTTGACCAGTACAGACTTAAATCATTGGTGAAGAAATATTCTGATTATATACGTTTTCCAGTAAAAATGGAAATGACCCATAGCAGACCCGTTGAAAAATCCGACGACGACGAAAACAAAGAACCAGAATATGAGGAATACATTGAGGTGGAAACTCTTAACAGCATGACACCTCTTTGGAAAAAGAACAAGTCTGAACTTAAAGAAGAAGACTATAAGCATTTCTATACAGAAAAATTCTATGATTATAGTGAACCACTCCGCTATGCCCATGTAAAGAATGAGGGCAACGCAAATTATAACGCACTGTTGTATATTCCGGCTAATGCTCCTTTTGATTTCTATTCAAAGGAATTTGAAAAAGGTTTACAGCTTTATTCAAACGGCGTTTTAATTATGGACAAGTGTTCCGATTTGCTCCCTGATTATTTCGGCTTTGTAAAGGGTCTTGTTGATTCGGAAGACCTGTCACTTAATATTTCACGTGAGATGCTCCAGCACGACAGACAGCTTAAAGTTATTGCAAAGAGCATTGAAAAAACTATAAGCAGTGAACTTAAAAAGATGCTGAAAAATGACCGTGAAAAATATGAACAGTTCTGGAAAGCATTCGGCTTACAGCTTAAATATGGCATATACAGCGATTACGGCATGAACAAGGAAAAGTTACAGGATTTGTTGATGTTTACATCATCAAAGGAAAAGAAACTTGTTACTCTTGACGAATACGTGACCGGAATGCGTGAGGAACAGAAATTCATCTACTATGCAACAGGTGACAGCATAGAAAGAATTGAACAGCTCCCACAGACTGAGCTTGTCAAGGATAACGGCTTTGAAATTCTTTACCTTACAGATAACATTGATGAGTTTGCAATAAAGACACTCATGAAATACAAGGATAAGGAATTTAAGTCCGTATCAGCCGACGATTTAGGACTTGAAAACACTGAAAAACAGGAAGAAATCAAGGCTAAGGAAGAAGAAAACGCTGATTTGCTGAAAGAACTTTCCGACGCTTTAGAGGGTAAAGTTTCAAAAGTAATACTTTCACAAAGACTTAAATCACACCCTGTATGCCTTACAAGTGAGGGTGAAATATCACTTGAAATGGAAAAAGTCCTTAACTCCATGCCTAACGGACAGAAAATAACCGCACAGCGTGTACTTGAAATCAATCCGGAACATGAGATTTTCGGAAAACTCCAGTCAATGAGTACTTCCGGCGACAAGGACAAACTCAGCAAGTATGCTAAATTATTATATAGTCAGGCGTTACTCATTGAGGGAATGGCTGTTGAAAACCCTGTTGAGTTCTCAAATCTTATATGTGAACTTATGTAATATATATAATTACCATTAGAAATAATGCCCGAAAGTAGTTGAAAAACTACTTTCGGGCTTATTTTATTTATTGGTTTATTCGCATAAATCAGAATTTATAGTAGTATTTTATAGACATCTGCTTGTTCTCCCTCAAATTCAAAGCTACGCTCATATGTGCCACCATTTTTTAGAATTGTTTTTATTGATGGTTCGTTATTTCTTTCTACTGATAAATGCAATTCACTTAAAGCCATATTATGAGCAATAAGTAAAATTTGTTGAAGCATTTCTGTTGCATATCCTTTTCTTCTTTCAGTCGGACGCACACTATATCCACAATTCCCGAAATACCTTAGAAAGTCATTTAATGTGTGCCTTAAATCTATAATTCCGACTATACAATCGGTTTCATCAATGGCAAAATATGTATCTGTTACAACCCAATCCGGATTGACAGTTTCTTCTTTGGTGTTATCCGTTACTGCTTTAAGCCAATCATCATAGCTTTCAGTTTTATCCAGTAATTCGCTTCCATGGATTATCATTTCTTCATTATCAAAAAATTCTTGTCTAAATTCTATTGCCTTATCTTTCAATTCTATATTTGGTCTTACTAATCTAATTTTCATTTACTATATCTCCATAAATTCCGCTTTATTTTAATAAATATTATACATCAAAAAAACTGTTATGTCAATACAAACACTCTTATATGTATGACTTTTTTTGCTTAAATCGGAATTTAGTGATACCCATATATACAATAAACACCGTTACTTTCTTCGTATGGTATTGAATATTTCTTTAAAATTTCTATAAACTCATTTTCTGCTTCTATTATTTCCGGCTCAATAAGTTGTCCACGGTATTTCAGATACCTCGGACGGACTTTAATCCATTCAACAGCAAATGCACCATTAAAATAGTGATTTTCTATTGCGAATACATAGTACCAATCACATGAATAGTATACATCTTGAAAAAAATATTCTTCTCTCTCAGCCTTATCTTCAAATAGAAATTTTACAATATACGGAGGAGAAAACGGCATTTCATTCATCATTGCATTACGCAGTTCATTCCATTTTGTATCATTCATATAGCTACATAAGTTTCTTTGATGAACTATTTTTCTAACTTTTTCTTTTAAGTCAGTTGACATAATATCATCTCCTTTAAATTCCGATTTATTTTACTAAAATTATAAATCAAAAAAACTGTTATGTCAATAGAAACGCTTTTATGCGTATGGTGATTTTTTAATTTATATTTTTCTCACATCTCCGGATAAATAATTCTTTTTCAGATTTTTCATTTTCACTAAAAAATAAATCAGTAAGCTGTAGAAAAAGTTCCTTTTCGTCCTGCAAAAGTTGTAATCCGGAATGTATGTCTTTTTTCTGATAATATCTTATAATCATCTCAACGGCTTTCGGACGATAAAAATTAATCGCCCATGATTCAATCCAGCTTTCTCTTAAACGGAGAATAGGTTGTTTTTCATTATATATAAGAATATCTGTTCCGTCATCAGATTCTTTTATTGAGTAAATATAAATCTGCTGGTCTATAATTATTTTTCGTTTTTTTATTTTCCATTTGGTCATAAAAGTTTACCTCATTTCTATTATATCATATT
>CAMWQI010000014.1 GCA_947176345.1 uncultured Ruminococcus sp. | reverse complement strand
GTATGCCGTCGGAGATTACTGTTAAAGTTCCGTGTTTTATTCCGGTGGGAATTGTTTTATAGTTCTGGAAAACTTCTATAATCTGTTCGGGGAGTGCATTTGTGGTTATATCGGTATCGTGAAAAGAACGTCCCATTATAGTATCACGGACACAGCCTCCCACAAGATATGCTTCAAAACCTGCTCCAGTAAGAACATTAAGTATTTCAGATGATTTTTTGTCCATATCAGATATACTCATCTCCTTTTACAAAATATTATACAACTTTTTTTTATTCAAATCAATAGCTATTTTTGAAAATTTATCTTTAGTTATTTTCATGGAAATCAATTTTTAAAAGTTTTTGTATTTCGTGTGTGACTTTTTTGGATTTGGTGTGTTATAATAATAAGAAAATTTATATGAGTTATTTTGGTGACTATTGACTATTGGTAAAAAATGTGATAAAATAAATCCGTAATATTCATATTGGAGGGATTTATTTTGGATAATACTATTTTAATTTTAAATCAGACTGTCATAATGCTTATACTTATAATAGTTGGCATACTTTGTGCGAAACTTAAACTAATAAGCAGTTCCACGAATAAGGAACTCTCACAGTTTGTATTGCAGGTAGTTAATCCTGTTGTTATCTTCATGTCATATCAGAAAGAATATGAGGCAAGACTGGTAAAGAATTTACTGCTTACATTTGCATTTTCGGCGATAGCTTTTGCGGTGACTATTCTGCTGGCATATCTGTTCATATGGAAAAAAGATGGCAGACATACAGAAGTAGAACGTTTTTCAGCGATTTACTCAAACTGTGCATTTATGGGAATACCGCTTGTCAATGCACTTTTCGATTCGGAGGGGGTATTTTATCTTACAGCGTTCCTTACAGTTTTCAATATTGTTATCTGGACACATGGTGTAATAACTATTTCCGGTGAAAAAGATTTTAAACAGGTTTTAAAAGTTTTCTATTCACCGACAATTATAGCAATTGTGCTTGGAATAATAACATTTTTCCTGAAAATAAAATTACCGGAAGTCCCGACAAGTGCATTGCAGTTCATATCAAATATCAATACTCCAATGGCTATGATAGTATCCGGTGTGACCATATCGGCAACAAAAATCAGCGACCTGCTTAAAAACGTACGTATATACTATGTATGCCTTGTGAAACTCCTGATTGTGCCACTTGTGACAGCACTTGTCATGATGCCATTCAATATAGACGAAATGGTAAGAATGACAATAGTTATTACCACCGCTGCACCACCCGCGGCAATGTGTACACTTTTCTGTCTGAAATATAACAAAAATTCTGTCTATGCATCAGAAATTTTTGCAGCCGGAACTATACTATCTGTACTTACTCTTCCGTTGGTTGTAAATCTTACGGAAAAATTAACAAATTTACTTCATTAAGTTTGTTAAAATTGCTGATTTTATTATTTTTTTAGAAATAATGTTTGAATTTTGGTTAAAATGTGTTATAATTAATATAAATCTCAACACAAATTTATTATAAATTACTGTTGTATGAATTTAATCAGTAATGATTGTTTAAAAAATTTTATTATGAAGGGAATGGAGTTTATTATTATGGAAAAAAGAGGTATAAGCAAACTTGATTTAAAAAGACGCAACAGAATGCAAATTCTGCGTGTAATCCGTGAATTAGGTCCTATTTCAAGGGTCGATGTAGCAAGCACACTTGAAATCACACGTGCAGCCGTTACAATCATTACCAATGAAATGATTGAAGAGGGGGTACTTATTGAAATCGGTGAAGCCCCTGTGAATACCGAAAAACTTCAAAAGGGCAGAAGAAAAATTCTTATTGATATTAATGTTAACAGTCGTTTTGCTCTTGGTGCAACTGTTGACGAAAAGGAAGTTACTGTAGGTCTCACAAACCTTAATTCTGAAATCCTTGATAAGTCAAGTATGCCTATTGATGAAAGAACTACCAGCAAGGATGTTATAAACTACATAATCAGAACCAGCAATAAAATGATTGATAACAGTTGCCTTACTAAAGATAAGGTTCTGGGTCTTGGTGTGGGCGTTGTGCCGACTATGTGGGGAAAACTTAAAATATTCTATAAAGATGGTATTCTTGATTTCAGCAATTTTATAAATAAGCTTAAAACCGGTCTTGATGTTGATATTCATTGTGGTAATGCTATTGGTCTTATGGCTCTTGCAAACAATGATTTCAGAACGCCTAACGGCTATCAGACCAATCAGGCTTTTATCTGCAACGGCAATCAGGTTAATCTTGCTGTCGTAAACAAGAACGAACTTTCAAGTGATTATATCTCATATACTTCAACTATTGAAAAATATATAGTAGTGCCGGACGGAAAGTCTTATGAGGGATATCCTAATGGTTCTGTTAAGGCTGAACTCTCCAGAACCGCTATGCTTAATGCGTTCTATGAAATTTACTCAAAGGAAAAAACTCCCGTTCTTTATGAACTTACTGAGGGTGACAAGAACAAAATAAATACGGACAGTGTTTTCATGGCTCTTATGCGGAATGAAGAGAGTGTCAAGAAAGTTGTTGATACTCTTATTGCAAAATATACTATACTTATAAATAATCTTTCTGTCAGTCACTTTGCAAAGAAGATAGTTCTTCACAACTTTAAATTCAGTGAAAAGCAGTTTGATTATATAAAGCGTGAAATGATACGTCTTGTAAGTGAGGAAGTAGCCGACAGAGTTGTACTCAGCAAGCTTGATGGTAAAAATAATTTCCTTGGTGGCTGTTCGCTCATCATTCAGGATAACTTCTATACAAAGGGCGGTATGCAATAAGATAATTTTCACTGCTGTACATTTTGTACAGCAGTTTTTTTTATATCATTTTCTGCATATTTTTCGCATATATATATCAGAAAGGAGTGATAATATGGAAACAGAAAACAAAGAATTGGATATTGTGGAAGTCCCCATTGTCTGTGAGGACAGCACGGAAAAACTACTTGAAAAATATGACGGGCGTTCACGACGTAAAGCCGACGATGTGCCGGCTATGCAAACAGTTGTATGCATTATGGCGGTGGCTGTAATGTTCGGGCTGAATATCTTGTATCCGGAAATAGCCGGTGAAATTTTCAATAAACTTAATGAAGTGGCATTTTCCGGAAAAGAGCTTTTCCCTAATCCCATTGACCTTATATCAGGACTGCTGTGAACAGTATCACGATAAAAAATACTACATACAGCGTGAATTTTTCTTTTTTGGTGTTCAATGCCCTTATTTTTCTGCTCAGGGAAAATGATATTGTAATGAATTTCTATGCAGTATGTATAATTCATGAATTAGGTCATTTATTTGCCATAGAAATTACAGGCGGAAAAGTAAAGTCTGTTGTTTTCAGCGGAACAGGTGTTATAATCACGCCGGAAAAAAATTCACGCCATGAACTTTTCATTATGCTTGCCGGAGCAGGTGCTAATCTCATTGCATTTGCGGTAATGTATATTTCGGGTATTGGCGGAATATTCCGTCTGCTGAATATCTGTACAGCTGTATATAATCTGCTTCCATACAGACAGCTTGACGGCGGAACGGCTTTATGTTTGCTTACGGACGGTACACCAAATGAACGTACTATAAATAATATATTTGCTGTAATAAAAATATTATTTTCAGTTATATTATTAGTAGCAACTATATTTTATAATAATGAATTTATGCCATTATTTATTATGTCCGTAATGTTATTTTTATCTGAAAGAGGAACTTTATGAAAAGAATATTAATTTTTGCTTTGATGTTTGTCTGTACATCATGCGAAATGCCTGAAAATAAACCTGTTCCGTATGTTCAGGAGCGGGAACACCTCCATATTGACGAAAATTACAAACCACTCAATTATGAAAATCAGATAGGTATGTGGTTTCCGTATATGCAATTTGAGGAATATATGTACAATAAAACCGCTGATGAGTTTCGGGAGGCTGTGCGTGAAAAATTCACATCTGCAAAAAATCAGAATATTAATACTGTCTATATTCATGTACACCCGTGCGGTGATGCATATTATAAGTCGGAAATTTTCCCGTCCGGAATATATCTTGATGGAGACTATGACCCTTTTCAGATTATGATTGATGAGGCGCATAATATCGGACTTTCTGTACACGCATGGTTAAATCCGCTCCGCTGTCAGACAGTGGAGCAAATGAAAAATTTACCGGATAATTTTATAATTAAACAATGGGCAGATAATCCGGAATGTCATTTTGTGGAAATAGTAAATGACCGTTATTACCTTAATCCCGCATATAATTATGTTATAAATCTTATATGCTACGGAGTTGAGGAAATTATAAATCAATATAATGTTGATGGTATTCATATTGATGATTATTTTTATCCCACTACAGAACCGTATTTTGACATCACGGCTTTTGAGGAAAGCGGAAATAATGACCTCTCTGCATGGAGAATGGAAAACTGTACACAGCTTGTCAAGTCACTTTATGATACAGTTAATAGTCATGGGTTGATTTTCGGAATAAGTCCGCAGGGAAATATAAATGCAGATTATACAACACAGTATGCTGATGTGAAATTATGGGGTTCGGAAGATGGGTACTGTGATTATATTGTACCACAGATATATTTTGGTTTCAATAATGAAACTTGTCCATTTGTGCCTACACTTGCAGAATGGGAAGAAATTGTTTCCGGTAGTGATGTAAGGCTGATTATCGGTCTTGGAGCGTACAAACTTGGACAGGCGGATATATGGGCTGGAGTTTCAGGGGAAAATGAATGGCTTGAAAATCCTGATATAATAAATCAGCAGATTGAAATTGTCAACAATTCGACTGCCGACGGCTATGCACTGTATTATTGAAAAACGTCCGGAAATTTTCCGGACGTTGTGAATTATTGAAATTATTTAATTATGCGAGCAGGTCAAGTGAAAGTTTTCTTGAATTAACGTCATAATAGTCACCAAGTTCAGCAACATAAAACCTGAAACATACTTTTCCATTGAATATCATAATATCTCCCTCTTCTGATACACCAAGTTCAGCAAGCTGACTGTCGTCAAGTTCATTGAGATATATTGTGTGATTTTTTTCAACGCTGAATTGTTTCATTTCTTTTTCGGTGAGTTCACTGAAATATATATGACCCACAGAGTCTTCATGATTTGCAAAGAGTTCAGCGTCAGGGTCAAGAACATAATATCTGTCACCTTGTTTGCCTATTCCGAAATATGCAAGCTGTGTATCAGTGAGGTCATCAAGCGGTAACGGGTCAACATCATGTGCTGTTTTTCCTATAGCGAATTTATCTTCTGTATCAATATCGGACATGGAAAGATTTAATTTGGAATCAAATGTGTAACCTAAATTTTCAAGTTCACTGTCTGTGATAGTAAATGCGATTGAATCGGAAATTTTATTGAGTTCATTAGTAATATCTTCACGTGGCTGTGTTTCCCATTCTACTTCAATATTTTCTGCTATAGGTCTTTCAACGTGAACAGCACGTTCCATATTTTTGAGGGTAAAAGTAACAAGTGGTTTTTCCTGATTGAAATAGAATACATCTGCATAGTTAGGCTCAACATAAACGGTAGTACTGCCGTTGGAACTGTCTTCGGTGTTCACGATAGAATAACGGTATTTTCCGGATGGTGAAATACCTGATTCAACAACAGTCTCTTGAGCAGTTGCAATGAAAAATGATGTGAACAGGAAATATCCAAGTGAGCCGAATATATATAACAGAATTGTTATTGTGCCTAAAGCCGTTTTAGAACCCTCACCCGCACCGGAAAAAAGCAGTATTGCCACACCGGTAATCATAATTGGAAGAATAAGCCCCCATTTTCCGAAATACAGTATCACTACCGGAAGCATAGCCGGAAGTATTAGAAAACTTGTTATTCTTGTCAGTAGTTGGTGGCGAGTATAAAGCATTTCAACGAGTGCTATAATTGATACGCCTGTAACAAGCAGGCAAAGCGATACACCGGAATTTATATGTATATCGTAAAATATAGAATAATAGCACAGGTAACATACAAAGTAGGCATATATTAAGCTTAAAACAGAAACTACTCTTTTTGTCCATACATTTGATAAAAAATTCTTCATTATTTTAATCCACGTCTCTTTCGAGACGACAATTGTTGTCTTCCTTTCATAAGTTATAGTTTTTTAATCAAAAGATTTATTTATATAATAGTCTGTCATAGACAGCACTTAAAAAAATTATAAAGCATTTTCTGTAAAATGTCAATACTTTTTTGAACTGGCGTTTTTTTACAGCGGTATGCTCACCAGTATATTATATCATTTTTCACGGAAAGTTACAAGATATTTTTCATAATTTAAGAAAAATATAATTATTTTTCCGGAATATTCTTTACAATTTCTGTGAAAAGCTGTATAATAAGGGATATTAAAATTATCTGAAAAGGTGAAAACATGAAAAGAAAAATATTTATAATTTGTGCTGTGGCTGTAATGGTAATGATATTCTGTTTTTCCATGCAGAATTCGTCCGAATCGTCCGGCATAAGTGGTGGGGTCACAGAATTTATATTAAAAAAGCTCACCCATGATTACAGGGATATGACTGCTTCCGAAAAGAAACATCTGTTTAAGACGGCAGAACACATTATCCGGAAACTTGCACATTTTTCTGTTTATACAGTGCTTGGTTTCTGTATGTCGTCGGCAGTCGGCAGACGGAAGATTTTTAGTGTCGGCAGTCTGATTACTGTCTGTATCGGATTTGTTTATGCCTGTTCGGACGAACTGCACCAGTATTTTGTGTCGGGACGTTCATGTAAGTTTACTGATGTAATGATTGATACCAGCGGAGTTATTGCCGGAATAATCATCTCAATTGTATTGTTACGCATTTATGATTTGTTTAAACAGAAATTTTCACATTCCCCCTCTTAATGAGAGGGAATTTTTTATTGACGTGATGTTCCGGAAGTAACAGTACCGGAAGCTGTCGTTGTACCGTATGAAGATGAAGTCTGTGTACCTGTTCCGCCAGATGTTCCTGTAGCCGTGCCAGTTGTTGTGCCTGTACCTGTTCCGGTAGCAGTCGTGGGGATTTCACCGTTTTCATTCGGAAGTACAGCGGTAGGTTCAACGCCGTTAAGACCATAACACTTCTGATATTCAAGAATTATATCACGTATCATATATTTTGAATATTCACCGCCCTCAATTACACCGGCAAAAGCTATTTCAGGGTCATCAGCCGGAGCAAATCCGATAAAGAAAGAATTTTGTTTGCTGAGGTCGTTCTGGTCTGTCTGTGGTGTACCGGTTTTTATGGCAACATCAAAGCCCAGATTTGACAGCGAATACCTGTAAACCGGTACATTATGTGATGCGTCTATCATGCCATTAATAATCGGGTCATAGATGTAGTCGCTTGAAAGTTCTATCTTTTCAGCTACAGTCGGTTGTGTTTCATACATAAGTTCGTTCGTGCCGTATTTATAGAGACCGTCCACAAGATATGGTTTATAGCGTACACCCCTATTGGCTATGGTATTGGCAACGACAGCCATCTGAAGCGGTGTCATGCCACAGTCATAGTTACCGATACCAGCTTGAATTACAAATCCGACATACCACGGCTGACCACGTTCAGCGAAAGTCTCCGGATTACAAAGATAACCACCAGCGTCACCAGTCTCAATGCCCGTATGCGAACCCAGTCCGTAAAGCTGTGCATATTTTGTGATATTGTCTATTCCGAGACGGCTTGAAAGTTCATAGAAATAGCAGTTGCATGAAACCTGTATGGCACGCCTTGTGGAAATATAGCCGTGTGTTCCGGTACATGAAAATGTAGAGCCATGAAAATTATACCAGTGGTTGCAATAAAGTGAAGTTCCGGCATCAACAATGCCCTCATTCAGACCGGCTGTAGCGGTTACTGTCTTGAAAGTCGAGCCAGGACGATATAAACCATACGTACAGCGGTTAAGGAGAGGGGAGTCCTCATCATTTAATAAGTCCTCATAATCTATGGCATAGTCTTTAAGATTGTAAGTCGGTGCGGTTGCCATACCTCTTATAGCACCAGTTTTTGCATCAAGCACGACTATTGCACCCTTGTGTACGTTCTGTAAGTGCCAGTTGGTATTTATACTTTGGAAATTGTCAAGAAAATTATCAAGTATTCCCTGTAGTTTGAGCTGATATGCACCGTCAACGGTAAGCCTTACAGTGCTTCCGGAATTAGTTTCACTTATGGTTTTCACATTAGAAACTGCACCGTTTTTTACAGTAATTTCCTCAACACCATTCTGTCCTTTTAGTTCAGTTTCCATAGCACTTTCAATACCGCTTTTTCCGAGTGTGTCATTAAGTTTATAGCCTTTTGCACGTAATTCGTCATACTCTTCGGCATATATAGGACCTACAGTACCTATTTCATGCGGAAGAATGTCACCTCTTTCTATACGTCTTTCGGAGACTTCCACCGCCTCAACACCGCGGTATATATTACTCAGTTCTTTCATTTCGGTTATAGTGTACTGGTCAACGTCTTCTGCGAGTACAAGGTCGTTGCTGTATGAAAATTCCCTGTCAATCATTGCATAACGCATACCGGCAATAATACGTTTTTCGCGTGAGGTATAATTATCAGAAATTTCATAGTCATCAATCAGCTTGTCAATGCAGTTTTCAGCGGAGGCATAAACATTTAAATGCAGTTTTTCACATACATCTGAAACGTCTTCTTCTGTAAATTCATACGGTTCAGTCATGGTTATGGGTAGACTTTCCCTGAATTTATAGCTGTGTCCGATAAGTGCCATATAGATATTTATGAGTACTTCGTTTCCCTCTGAAAAATCTTCCGGAAAAAAAGCCTTCTGTAGCACTATATCACTGCGTGTATCATTGGTAACAATGAGATTTCCGTTATAGTCAACGATTTCACCACGGGTAGCCTTTACTTCTTTCTGATACGTAAGTTTATTATCATTTGAAAAAATTTCACTGATAGTGTCACCGCCTACCACCTGTAATTCCATAAGTCGCATTGAACTCCATATAACCGCTGTTACAACCAACGCCACTATTATAATAGATTTTATTGTTTCAGAAAATGTTTTTATATAGCATCACTCCTTTCAGGAAAACAGTATCTTACTTACGTTCACCGGCTTGTATAGTCTCTTCAATAGTGAGATGAGTTTTCGGCATAAGAAAATGATTTATAATTCTTATCAGTATACATATAAAAAATGATGATATTACTGTATATGCCCATATTTTAAGAGTATATTCCCTGAATATTATTTCCGTATCATCATATTTCCATATCTGATAGTAGAATTTATAGTCAAGCAGACACTGTATGTATGAAATAACTGCGGAAACGAATATAAAACTCACAAATTTATCCCTTAAATAAAACTCAAACAACAGAGAGACAAGAACACAGAATACTGTCAGCAGAATGGCATTATATCCAAAAAGCTTGCCACAACTTATATCAATAAGGAATCCGCATACAGTACCGGTCACGGCGGAGGCGTATATGTTGTTATTTACGGCTATATATATAGCTGTCGGAACTAATATAACCGGTTTGAGAAATGTTCCGGAGGTCATGAATATAAACCCCGAATATATCACCACATAATACAACAGCCACCTGAAAAAAGTCTTTAAGAAAAGTATACGCTTTTCACGGGTAGGTTTAATTCTCATCAGCAGACCCCCTTTTTCCAGTGAAATTAGTTATCACAAATACGGAGTCAAGGCTTGTTATGTCAACACATGGCTTTATAACTGCACGTGCTGAAATGCCGTTTGAGTCCATTCCGACACTTTTTACCTTGCCGACTGAATAGCCTTTCGGAAATAATCCGCTGGAGCCATCAGTAATAAGCAAATCATTTTTTTTGAGTGTATTGTCAGTCCGGAGGTGAATAAGGTTTGTTAATTCGTCTTTGGCTGATTTTATAGACCCCTCAATAATTCCGGTGTCGTCGTCACTTGATGACGATTTGACAGCTATTGACAAGTCCGGTGAAAGTATAGTCCGCACCGTCGTGGTGTGTTCAGAAACTTCAAGAGTAATGCCCACAATTCCCTCCGCGGTTGCAACAGGGAAGTTTGGTTCTATTCCGTCGGCTGAACCAACATTTATAGTGAATGACATAAAAGGGTCATTTGTGGTATAGCCTATCACCTTACAGAAACGCGATGTTGTCAAATCAGGGTGGGCTTTTTTTATGCCTATAAGCATACGGAGTTCCTCATTTTCGATTTTGAGAGACTCATATTCTGTAAGTTGTTCCTGTAGTTTATTGATTTCGTCTTTCAGTGACTGATTTTCGTCATATATTTCCTCAGCCCGTGAGATTTTGTCGGCTGTCCCCTCAATTTTCATGCTGATACTGTTTGAGACAGTCCGGAAAGGTTTTGATATAGTATTTATTATTGACTTTCCGGAGACGGAATAACCGCCTTTTGTTACGGAGTATATCATTATTCCTACCAGAAAGGCAATAAGTGCAAGCAGAAATTTAAATCCCTTGCTTTTGAAAAATTCGCGCATAACCGCCCTCCTTAATAGTACCTGATATTTTCAGTGAGAGCGTCCTGATACTTGTTGATATTTTCAAGGATTTTTCCAGTACCCTCTGCAACGCAGTCAAGGGGATATTCGGCAATGTATACCGGCATACCGGTCTCACGGTTTATAAGGCGGTCAAGACCACGTAACAAGGCACTTCCGCCGGAAAGTGTTATACCGTTTTCGATTATGTCAGCGGAAAGTTCCGGTGGTGTTTCCTCAAGGGTGGCTTTTATGGCATCAACAACTCTTGAAAGCGGTTCAACAAGTGCGTCACGGATTTCAGCGGAATTGACTATTATGTTTTCAGGCAGACCGTTCAGCAGATTACGACCTTTTATTTCCATAGATGATTCTTTTTCATGCGGAAATGCTGAACCTATTTCAAGTTTCATTTTTTCAGCGGTAGGTTCGCCGATAAGTAGATTATATTTTTTCTTGATGTAATTTATAATAGCGTTATCGAACTCATCACCGGCACACCTGATAGAACGCGACGCGACTATACCGCCCATTGAAATCACGGCTACTTCACTTGTTCCACCGCCAATATCAACAATCATACTGCCAGACGGTGAATTAGTAGGCAGTCCAGCTCCGATAGCTGCCGCCATTGGCTCTTCTATTATAAGTACATTGTTTTTGTTTGCACCGGCTTTTTTGCAAGCCTCACGGACTGCACGCCTTTCAACTGCTGTCACACCCGACGGAACACATATTATGACGTTGGCTTTTGTGAAAATAGTTCCTTTAAGTGCTTTTTTTATAAATTCCTGTAACATAGTTGTAGCTATATCAAAATCAGCTATAACTCCGTCTTTCAGTGGCTTTACAGCCACTATAGAGCCTGGTGTTCTGCCGATAATTTCCTTTGCCTCCTTGCCGACATACCGGCACTTATCGGTGTGGGTATTCACAGCCACAACAGACGGCTCTCTTATTATTATCCCTTTTCCTCTTAGATAAACAAGTGTATTTGCAGTTCCTAAGTCTATTCCAATATCTTTTGTAAACATTCTGCACTCCTTAACTCCTTATATTCAGCTTTTGTATATTTTAAAAATTACAACAATATTATTATATCACCAAAACTGCACACAAACAAGAAGTTTAAGGCAGAAATCGGGATTTAAAAAAAATTTGTGGAAACGTGAAAACAAAATAAACCGAATGAACAGAAAAACTGTAAAATTTTCTGAAAAAATTCGGTTTTTTAAGTATATATTACGGAACGAGATGCGGAGCTGTCTTGTAGTAAGCAAAAAGTGCCAGAAGAATCATAAGTAGCTGTGCAATGCTTATATTGAAACTGAAACCGATAGTTATAGTAAATATTGTGAAATTAAGAAGTGGTTTATCAGCAGGAAATTCAAAGCCACCGGAAAATGACAGCCACTCCAAAGAAGTGTTTACTGTTCTTTCGGCAATCAGTGAACCTAATATTATACCGCCTATTATTAATAGCATCAGATATAAAACTTTTTTCATTACATTCTCCAGTCTGCCTTTTGGCTTTTTATTTTATACCGGACGAACCAAATCCGTTTATGCCACGTCCGGTATCTGACAGGGAGTCGCTGATTTCAATTTCTGGAATTAATATTCTTGTCGGAATAAGCTGTGCAATTCTCATGCCGTTTTCAACAGTAAACGGCATTTTTCCGTTATTTATCAGCGGTATGAACCATGCTCCCCGATAGTCGCTGTCAACAACGCCTACGCAGTTTGCAAGTGTGACACCATATTTTGTCGATAATCCGGAACGTGGATATATAAGAAGTGCAACATCTTTTTCGTCAGGTTCAGCGGTAAGCCCTGTGGGTATCATTTTTATTTCGCCGGAATTAAGAGTTATCGGTTTGTCAAGACAGGCGTATATATCAAGACCGGCACTTCCGGCAGTCGCCCTTGACGGTATGACGGCTTTTTCATCAAGTTTTTTAAAAGTAATTTTCATAATTATATACCTCTATAATAAAGCCCCCGTGTTATGTTTCCGGACGGTTTTTTCCCTGAAATCACAGTTTTAGTCTGTTCGGGACTTTCACCGTTCAGCATAACGACAGCGAAAGATATATTTCTGAAACTTTCCAGTCTGTCAAGCATATACAGACAGTCCGAATTAAAAATTTCTGTATAGTACGGCGAACATATAACCGGAAATTCACGTCCTGTACGGTCTGTGATGTGTCTGATGCATTTTTTAAAGGGTATTACGGTACAGTCGGATTCGTTTTTTATTGGACAGTTCCGTGTAAGCATAAGCGGAATTTTTCCGTATGCCAGTACGCCCACGGGCAAATCTGTACGGATATTGTTTATCTGCTGTAATTTTGCTTCCGGTGAGATAATAAAATCCTCAAAACCAAGAGTTTTCATATATTCAGCACTGAACGAATTGAAAATATTCAATGTGAAATTTCCGTGCAGTTTAAAGTCAAGTTTTTTTCCTATAGCTATGCAGTCGGGTGTATGACACATGAGACGGTCAATGCCGAATTTTTCCTTTACTGCTTTGAGAGCGGAAATAGTTCTTTCCTCATCTGCTATGAAACGTGGCGGAGAGAGTATTATTTTTTCCCTGTATTCCACAAGTTCCGATAAAAACGGCATGGAAAGACTTAAATTAGGGGCAAGTATTATGTATTCAGAAGCATTGACGGCAACTTTTGCCTGTTCGGTGTTTACACAGAAAGTCCGGATATTAATTTTTTCAGCCGGAGCAGGTTTTTCCGGAAATACCGGTTTATAGTCTGTTATGACTTTTCGGGGAGTGTTTACGGAAATTATCATTTCTGTAAGTTTTTCAGTTAGTTCACGACGGAGGGCGTTTATTTTTCCGGCTGGAACTATAAGTCCGTCGTCAATATCAGCGGTGACCATTCCCATACTGAAAACCGTATCACCTAATTTTGAGAGTTGTTTTTTTAGTGATTCGGCATTTGTCGGACGATTAAGGGCTTTTTCGGGAATATCCCCGTTAGCTTCAGCCGTAATATTATTACATTCAGCAATTATTTTAACGGGGATATTTTGTTTTATTATGACATTGAAATTGATAGTATATACTTTGCGTTCATGTCTGTAAATTTCATGTACTTCCGGTATAAGTGCCTGTGCGGAAATAACATCTTCCTTTTCACGAACTCCGAACATATCTTCACATTTTCCGGTGAAATATCCGTCTGTAAAGCCACTCCGTGAAAAAATTCCTTTTAAGAAATCCATATCTGGAGCTTGTCCGTCAAGAGCCTTGCGGAGTTCATTTACAGCCGACGCGACGTATTCCGGACGTTTCATTCTTCCTTCTATTTTCAGTGAGTCAACGCCGGAAAGTTCGTTTACACGCGGAATAAGTGATAGGTCTTTCAGCGACAGGGCAGAAAAGTTTTTGTTTCCGGTAGCCGAAAACGGTAGTCGGCAAGCCTGACCGCAACAACCGCGGTTAGCGGAGCGTGAACCCATTACAGCCGACATATAGCACTGTCCTGATACTGACATACACAATGCACCATGCACGAAAATTTCAGTTTCAATGCCTGTATGGTGAATTTTTTCAATGGTCTGCCCGTTTATTTCACGGGCAGGCACTACTCTTGTCCAGCCAAGATTTTTTAATAGTTCCGCCCCCATAGCCGTATGCACTGACATCTGAGTTGAGGCATGAAGTACAGCATCGGGAACGCATTTTTTTATGAGTTCTGCACAGCCCCAGTCCTGTACTATATAAGCATCAACTCCGGTTTTAGCGGAAAATTTTATGTACTCACAGAAATCTTCTGTTTCATCGTCGGAAATGATAGTATTTACGGCAAGATATAATTTTGCTCCATATCTGTGGCATTCGCGGACAGCTGATATAATATCGTCATTATTGAAGTTTGTGGCGTTATTCCTTGCGGAAAAGCGTTTACCGCCTATGTATACCGCATCAGCACCGGAACGCAGGGCAGTAAGGAGCGTTTCCATACTGCCGGCTGGTGCAAGAATTTCTGTATTTTTCATCAGATACTGTCACCAAGCTGTTTCAGCTTGACCATACTTTCAAGCTGTGTGATTTTTGATTTGAGGACCTCAATTTCTTTCAGTGCGGCATCACGCTCAATGCGTGACTTTCCGGCTTCATCAACATATTCTTTAGTTTGATTGCGTATGTTGTCAAGGTGCTGATTAGCTTTATTGAGGTCATCAACAAGACTTAAAGCCACCATTATTGCAGCGTCATACGGTGAAGAACCACTTTTTGAGTTGAGAATTTCATTGATTTTTGACTCCAAAGCCCTTGCAAGTGCAAAGACATAGTTAGGAGATTCGGAGGTTTTTAGTTTGTATTCCTTGCCACAGATAATTACTTTTACATCGTTAAGCATTTATGTGATTTTCCTTTCCTTGCAGATTTGCTATTCTACATTATACAACATTTTCCGACAATATGGAATAGTTTTTCAGAAAAATTTTATGAATAGTAACGTTTCAGACCTATGACGCGTCCGAGTATTTCCACCTCATCAAGTATAATGGGTTGCATTGAGTCGTTTTCGGGTTGCAGACGGAATTTATTGTTTTTGTCCTTGAAGAACCGCTTTACAGTTGCCTCCTCATGATTTACAAGTGCAACGACTATATTGCCGTTTTCTGCATATGCAGTTTTTTGTACAATAACAATATCACCATCAAAAATTCCGGCATTAATCATGCTTTCGCCTCTGATTTTCAGTGCAAAGAGTTCACTGGGGTTTATATCCGGAGCTTCAAAACCAACATATCCGGTTATATCCTCTATGGCGGTGATGGGAAGTCCGGCGGTTACCGTACCAATCACGGGAACGGAAGTTATAGTACTGTTAGGGAGTTTGAGTGAACGGTTTATGTTGTCGGCTTTTTCTATGAGACCGGCAGCAACAAGCCGGTTTACATAGTTGTGTGCGGTGGAAGTGGACTTAAAGCCCATAGCCGCCGTTATTTCACGGACGGACGGGGAAGTGCCGGCACTGAGACGACTCTTTATATAGTTGAATACAGCGATTTCTTTATCCTTTGACATAATTATTTCTCCTCACATGAAAGTTTTTTCAGAATCATTTTTGCAATTTTGTAAGCATCACCACAGCCGAGAGTGATAACAAGGTCGCCCTCTTGTGCATTTTCACATACATAATCGCATACCTGTGTAAAATTAAAGTATTTTCTTTCGTCAGTCCATTCGGTGTCTTCGTCCTGTGGAAACCATATACATTCCGGAATTTTTTCAGCAAGATGACGGGTAAAAATTCCGAAAGTATTTTTTTCACGGCTTCCGAAAATGTCAGTCAGTACAGTTCTGTCGGGAATCTGCAAAACTCTTGCGAAATCGTTAAGCAGAATTTTTGTCCTTGAAAATGTGAACGGCTGGAAAACTGCCCATACATGATTAAAGCCCATATCCATAGCAGATGTAAGTGTAGCCTCCAGTTCAGCGGGGTGGTGTGCATAGTCGTCAACAACAGTGATGCCCTTTTCATAGCCGAGTTTTTCAAAACGTCTTTTAGCTCCCCTGAAATCCTCCAGACCTTTCCGACAGTCCTCCGGAGATATGCCGAGTTCGTTTACGACGGCAACAGAGGCAACGGCATTTAGAATATTGTGATTTCCGGCAACATGGAGATTTACAGTAAGAAAATATTCTTTATTATGGAAAATATCAAACTGTGTTTCAAGACCGGAAATTTTCCGGATATTTCCGGCATACCAGTTGTTTTTGTCGGAAAGACCGAAAGTTATTGTTTTTTTGCCGATACCCTCAATGGCTTTCATAGTGTTTGTGTCGTCTCCGTTGACTATCAGAACCTTTGATGTCATTTCAGCGAATTTCCTGAAAGATGTTATGACATTTTCAAGAGTACCGAAATAGTCAAGGTGGTCAGCGTCAATGTTGAGGATTACAGATATATCCGGAGAGAGTTTCAGGAAATGGTCTTCAAATTCACATGACTCACAGACCATGATGTCGCTTTTTCCGGCTATACCACTGCCGTTTATGCACGGAAGCTTACCGCCTATATATGCCGATAAGTCCGTGCCGGCGGTATATAATATTTGAGTAATCATTGACGTGGCTGTGGTTTTGCCGTGCGTGCCGGAAACGCATACGGCGTTATCATACCAGCCGGTGACAATGCCGAGCAGTTCAGCTCTTTCAAGAACAGGTACACCGCTTTGTCTTGCTGCCATAAGTTCAGGATTATCTTCCATTATTGCAGCAGTGTGTACGATTAAATCAGCACCCTGAATATTTTCGGCACGTTGTCCGATAAATACTTCAATGCCCATTTTCCGCACAGCATCGAGCGTTTCTGTCTCATTATTGTCTGAGCCGGTAAGGAAATATCCCTGTGAATGAAGTATCTGTGCGAGGGGATACATTCCTGAACCGCCTATGCCAATGAAATGGATATGCTTTTTGTTTGTTAAAATATTTTCTTTCAAAATCTATCACCTTTCATATTTTTTTTAATTAAATATAAAAATCTCTTGATTTTTGAGAGATTATACGTTATAATAAATATAGGGAGTATTTTTCCCTATAACCTATTAACATAAGGAGGTTAAACCACTATGGAAATTACAGATGTAAAAATAAGGAAGATTATGTCTGAGGGCAGACTTAAGGCTGTAGTCTCTGTGACTATTGACGATATGTTTGCCGTACACGACATAAAGGTTGTGCAGGGTGATGAACGCTTGTTTGTTGCTATGCCGAGCAGAAAGGACGAAAACGGTGTATTTCGTGATATTGTCCACCCTATTTCATCTTCAGCAAGAAAAGTCTTTGAAGATGTTATCCTTGATGCCTACAACAAACAGCTTGTTATGCTTGAGGCTGAAAGCGAAGCCACACCGGAAACCACTACAAACGAATAATTTCCACCATAGCCTGCCTTTACCGGCAGGCTTTTTCATATTCCGAGTATTCTTGCGGTTTTCAGAATAGCCACCTGTGTTTTGGCATCTTTTATTGTACCGTCCATTACGAGTTTAAGAGCATCAGTAAGGGGGATTTTTTCCACATCAAGAAATTCATCAGGGTCAAGGTTTTGTTTTTCATATTCAAGACCTTTGGCCAGATAAACGTGTATTATCTCAGTATTATATGCCGGAGTGGGATAAATTTCTCCGAGATAGATATATTCTGTACAGATACAGCCTGTTTCCTCAAGGAGTTCACGTTTTCCGCAGTCGTAGTGATTTTCACCTTTTTCAAGTTTTCCGGCTGGAATTTCTGTTGTCACTTCACGGAACGGATAACGGAATTGTTTAACCATGAAAATTTCATTGTTTTCCGTGACCGGAATTATACACACTCCTCCGGAATGAAGAAGTACATCACGTACAGCGGACTCACCGTTTTCAAGTTCCGCCGTATCGTGTACAATAGTGAATATTCTGCCCTCATAGACAGTTTCACTTGTAATTGTTTTTTCCTGTAAATGCATAATTTATGCCTCCTTAGAATGTAAGAAGTTTAATATATTTTTTTATTGATAAGATTATTGCAGTAGTCGTCATGTGCCTGTATTCTATGACATGAATTATAGTCATAACTATGTGTAATATTATAATTTCTGCCGGATTTCTTACGACATACAATAATATACACGGCAAGTATAATTATTCCTGAAATACTTATGATAATGCCCTCTGTAAGATATGGTGTTCTGTAGCGGAACACTATATTATTATGCCCCTTATCAACTTTTACAGCCATAAAGCCGTATGAAACATTTTCAACATCAACGGGTTTGCCGTTGACTTCAGCAGACCAGCCTTTACTATATGGAACACTATAGAATACAAGTCCGGACTTGTCAAGAGTTATTTCCGACTCAAAGCCCTTTGAGTCATAGCGGAAAAATTCCCCTGAATTTATCTTGCGTTTCATACACAAGTCCTCATAATCTGATTTGTCAAGAGAAGATATTTCAGAAATATCAGTCTTATCAAGAATATCAGAATATTTTTCAGCCTGTTCATTGTCAAGGACAATGGAATGAATAAGGACTTTTTCACGTGTGGATTTGCTTTTATTTTCGAGTTCATCTTTAGTTATGAAACTGTCAAAAGCCATACCCATAGGAATATAGAGTTTATTTTCGTATATATCGAAGTATTCATTTTCACCGACGAGTTCAAAGCCTGTGAGTTCTGCCGGAATATCCGTATCTTCATCTATGCTGTCTTTGTACTGATAATAATATTTTACAGAAAACAGTCCTCTTAAAGTATAGTGTGACCTGTCCGGACGTGATGCGACATCACGTTGTACATCTACTTCCGGATAGAAATTCATTATTGAACTTTCAACAACACTTTGAAATGCTCTCATAGACGGCATACCCCATAACATAGGGTAATTGTCGCGGTCTTCAGAAATATCAATCCTGAAAAAATTATCTTCAGCGACTTTTTCATATACACTGTCACTGCCTTTTATTGCGGAATTTATATAATCTTTTGCGGATTTCGGGGTATTTGCACCATATATAATAGCCGTAAGCAAGCATATAAGAGACGCTCCAGTGGTACACCATATGGCAAGTCTCCTGTATGGGAAATTTTTTCTTTTTCTGTAAAAAATATATCCTGTAAGAATAAGAAATACTATAGCTATTGCCAGTGTAAGAACGAAATACAATATATCTCTTGGCATGGTGAAAAATGAAAGTTTATCATCTTTCTTTTCAGGAATGCACGCTATAAGTCCGTATGCTGTAAGCATTACAGCACATATCTTTATAGCAAGTGATGGTTCAGCGTCCTTGTCGTCAAGAGTCTGTGCAGTCATCATTGCAAAAATCAGTATCGGCATATAGTACCACCTTGCATAATATGACGCATTGAACATATAGAATGCACTATTAAGAATCGGTATAAACGCACATATTATACATAGTATGGAAATTTTTACAGTCCAGTGTTTTTTATGGGTACGCATGAAAGTTATCACGCCTACCATGGAGAATAACGGCAGGTAACCGCCTATTGATGACCATTTTGCATGGTCTGAATCAAAAAGATTAGGTCTTGCCGGAACGTCCACAGGCATAAAGAAAGTCTGTATAATTCTTGCTATACGGGTCTTGTCGCTGTAAAGCACCATAGATTGTCCGTAAAGATGTTCATTCACACGGTAGTTTCCGAAAAGAGCCATAGCAGTCGGAAGCAGTATCACACAAGCTATCATAGTACCGGAGACAGCCTCAAGAAGCAGTAACCAGAATTTTGTCCATGATGTGTGAAAATCAGGACATTTCATTCTGAAAAGATAGTATACTATTAAAAAAACAGCCTGTCCCGTAAAGAAATAGTAATTTATAAACGCCATGAGCGATACGGATAACGCAAATACTCCCTTGCGGTTGTTGTTTATGTTTTCCTCCATAGCGATAAGCATTAACGGGAATAATGCCGTAACGTCCTGAAAATGATTGAAGAAAATATTATACACCTGAAATCCTGAAAATGCATACAGCATAGCCCCGACAAGTGCAGAGTTTCTGCTCCGGACAAACCGCCGTATGTACGCATATGCAGTCAGTGAGGCAACACCATGTTTCAAGGCAAGCAGAAATGGTATTGATAGTGTGACAAGTGAACGTGGCAGAATTGTTGAAAGCCAGAAAAATGGACTCCCTATTAAATAAAATGAATAAGAGGTCATCAGGTCAGAACCTAAATCGGTATACCAGTTCCACCCGAACTGTCCATCACGTACTGCATCATTGGCAAGATTATAAAAAGGTATCTGCTGTGCATTGAAGTCACCATAGTATATGAAGTAACCGCCGTCCGCAATCATTACCGGAATGACCGATATGAGCAGGCATAAAAACCCCATAAGAAAAGCCGTTAGGTATTTTTCGTCTGTATGACGCAAAAAAACGCCTTTTTTTGTTGACATTTTAATATTTCCTCCAATACTGGAAAGTTTCACTTAAATTAATTATAACATATTCGTCGAAAAAAAAAAAGACTTTTTTTCAAAAAAATAATGCACAATGAATAAATTTAAGAAAATATAAAAATTATATGGAAATTAACGTGAATTTGTGTTATAATTAATATTACGCATAAAATATTTTATATGAAAGGTTTGAGAAAATGTCAGTTTATCTTGACAACGCCGCAACAACAAAACCGTGTCCGGAGGCTGTGGAGGCACTTATGAAGGCTGTAACTGAAAATTTCGGTAATCCGTCATCACTGCACCGTGCCGGTTTGAATGCACAACTTGCGGTTGACAGGGCAAGAAAAATAATAGCCGGTTCAATAGGTGCGGACGTGGGGGAGATATATTTTACGTCCGGTGCAACAGAAAGCAATAATCTTGCATTGCGTGGGACTATGGGGGCTTACGGAAAAAGAAAAAACAAAATAATTATTTCGGCTGTGGAACACGCCTCCATTGAAGAAACTGTCACGGCACTTGAAAAGCAGGGCTTTGAGGCTGTTCGGATAAGTCCACGCACCGACGGGAAATTCTATGTTGAAGATTTCATTAATGCCTGTGACGAAAAAACTTGTATTGTAAGTATTATGCTTGTTAATAATGAAACAGGTCATATACTTCCAGTTAAAGATATTTTCATGGCAGTGAAAAAACGTTTTCCGGAAATAATCACACACTGTGATTGTGTACAGGGCTATATGAAAATTCCGGTGCGTGTAAAGTCGCTCAATGCGGATATGATTTCTTTAAGCGGACACAAAATCCATGCCATCAAGGGTGTGGGGGCTTTATACATTAGAAAAGGTGTTCGTGTAGTACCCATTGTCACGGGAGGTTATCAGGAAAAGGGAATCCGCTCCGGCACTGAAAGTGTACCATTAATTTCTGCATTCGGTTCAGCTGTGGAAAAATATTCGTCTACCATAAATGAACGCTATGAAAAAGTCACCGGACTTAAAAAATATCTGCTTGAAAAACTGTCGAAAATTGACGGAATATCAATAAATTCTCCTGAAAATGCGTCGCCTTACGTCGTGAATATTTCTGCCGGAAAACGTTCAGAAATAATGTTACATTTCATGGAACAGAGGGAAATATATATTTCAAGCGGTTCAGCGTGTTCAAAGGGACAGAAAAGTGGTGTATTGGAACAGTTTGGAATAACCGGAAAAAATGCCGATAGTGCCTTACGCATAAGCATGACAGCCGATACAACCACAGAAGAACTTGATTTCTTTGTTGAAACTCTCCGTGAGGGAATGGAAAAAATAAGAAACTGAAAGGATTTTTTGTTATGAAAGAAATTGTACTTGTAAAATATGGTGAAATGGTTCTTAAAGGACTGAATAAAAAGTCTTTTGAGGATATGCTTACAAAAAACATAAAACGTCGCCTGAAAAGTTTAGGACATTTTAAGATTACGTCCGCACAGTCTACTACATATATCACACCGCTTGATGAGGATATAGATTTGGACGAAGTGACAAGCCGTGTGGGAAAGATTTTCGGAATAGCTTCCCTGTGTCGTGCCTGTGTATGTGAAAAGGATTTCAGCGATATAACGGCGAAAAGTCTTGAATACCTGAATGACGTTCTCAGCGGAGCGAAAACTTTCAAGGTAAACGCAAAGCGTTCTGACAAGGCATTTCATATGAAATCCCCTGAAATCTGTGCGGAACTTGGTGGAATACTCCTTGAAAAATTCCCGAATTTAACAGTTGATGTGAAAAATCCGGAAGTGACAGTTACTGTTGAAATCCGTGATACAAATGCTTATGTTCACGCCGAAAACATAAAAGGAGCAGGCGGACTTCCTGTAGGTAGTAGCGGAAAGGCTATGTTGCTACTTTCGGGCGGTATAGACAGTCCGGTTGCCGGCTACATGATGGCAAAAAGGGGTGTACATATTTCGGCTATACATTATGTAAGTCCGCCGTATACTTCTGACAGGGCATTAATGAAAGTGGAGCAGTTATGCGAAAAACTTACCGACTATTGCGGTGGAATAGCCTTTTTCTGTGTGCCGTTCACGGAAATTCAGGAGGCTATTAAAGACAACTGTCCGGAAGAATATTTTACTGTTATAATGCGTCGTATCATGATGGAAATTGCACAAAGAATATGCGAAAAGGAAAAATGCCTTGCACTCATTACCGGTGAGAGCGTAGGACAGGTTGCAAGTCAAACTATGTCCGCCATAGCGTGTACCGATGCGGTATGCAGAATACCGGTATTCCGTCCCCTTGTTGGCATGGATAAGACGGAAATTATTGACATAGCACGTAAAATTGATACTTTTGAAACATCTGTACTTCCGTATGAAGACTGCTGTACAGTATTCACACCACGTCACCCGAAAGTAAAACCTTTGCTTGCCGATGTTGAAAAGGCACAGAATAATTTTGATTTTGAACCGCTCATACAGAAAGCCGTTGAAAATACTGAATTAAAAACTTTCAATTATACTGAATAAGTGTTCATAATGTGTGAAATATGTGATAATAAATTGCTTTGTGTATAATGCTTTTGTTTAAACTGAACAAAAAACACATATCCGGTTATTCATGAATGGTTATTGTACTGAATGTGTTTTCAATAACCTTGACAAGCGGGGTTAATTTGCTGTAAAATATATATTAACAATAAAAATACAATTTCTTGCCGGTGGAGGAGATTAAGGCTGATGAAAGATAATTTTAATGATGTTACCCCTGATGAAATTCAGGATAAAGAAGATAAACTTAATGAAATTCTGAATTCGGTGGACAGCAAATTAAAACCGAACACCAATATTTCCGGCTGGGAAGATGAACTTAATTCAGTACTTGAAAAGCGTTCCCGTGCTACTGATATTGAAGAAATTCTAAAAGGGATTTCAGCTATGCCGGAAAGTCACACACCTGCTCCGAAAAATACGGAAGTAGAAAAGTTGTTAGCTCCAAATAATGATGCACTTGAACTTGTTGAGCAGATTACAATAGGAAAAAAAGTCACTGAATTAAGTCAGCAAAAAAAAATGCTTGCTGAAGAATTAAAGTCAATTCCAGAACAGCAGAACATTATAAATGAAACATTCAGTGAAGTTTCGGCTGATACTAACGAAATTCCGAAAATCTATAATAAACCAATGGCAGTTGAAAATCCGGAAGATACTAAAAGCAATACAATGGTATATAATTTACCTAATGGAAAAGTGTCAGCAAGTGTTGTACGTGAAGCGGTTAAAAGAACTCCGGCAACGGATATAAGAAAACCCGTCAAAAAAATTGTGCGTGTTGATAAGCCTAAAGACCACGAACCCATCAGGCAACCCGAAAACATTAAAAAAAGCGTTCCGGAACATAAGCCTGTTAAAAAACAGCCGAAAAAAAAGACTCCGGAGATGAAAAAGAAAAAATCCTTAAAGGAAAAGTTTCTTGACCTTTTCCCACAAAAACAAGACCCGATACTTGAAAAAATCCGTAAAGTTGTTTTTATGTGTTCAATAATTGCAATAGTCGTATGCGGTTATATGGTAGGGGATTACTATATTGACTTAGGAAAAAGCAAAAGTCTCCATGAGGAAATAGCAAGCATATATGAACCATATCACCCTGCGACTCCGGCACAGAACGTCGCTACAATCTATGAACCGGATTATGAACGGGAATACACTCTCCTTGACGGTGCAAAAAAACTTCTTGACATGAACCCCGATGTAGTAGGCTATATCACTATTCCGGATACTCCTATAGCAAATCCGGTTATGCAGTCCGGTGATAATGAAAAATATCTTGACATAAATATTAACGGTGACCATTCAAGAGCCGGAGAACTTTTCCTTGATTACAGAAATAATTTTGACAGGGTAGTTGACAACAAGCTTTCTGTGGCAAATTCAGATAATCTTGTTATATACGGTCATAATATGGGTAACGATACAATGTTTGGCTGTCTTAAATACTATCAGCGTAACTATAGTTATTATAGCGAACACCCTATTATATATCTCAATTCAAATTATGAATGCTATACCTATAAAATATTCTCTTATTTTATTCTTGATGCACTTGACGAATCTGAAACGGCTTATGACTGCTGGAATAAATTCGATTTTGACGGTGAGGAAGATTTCTATAATTTCGTGAATGAGGCAAAGAAAAGAAGTCTCGGACTTAATGATGTTGATGTTAAGTATGGTGATAAGCTCCTTACTCTTTCTACCTGCAATACTATATTAGGTGACAGAGGTCGTCTTATCGTTATGGGAAGACTTCTCCGCGATGGTGAAGACGTAAATCAAGGCACGGAAAAAAATGTACAGAATGCCAATATAAAATGGCCGTCAATATATTATCAGATGAAACCAAATGAAAAATATAACCCTGATTCAGAATTTGTTCCATATGGTTGATAAAAGGAGTGAGTATCTATGAATATAACAAAGATTATTTCAATAGCCTCAGCGTGTGTAGCAGTAGTTGCAATATCAGCATCTGTCCTTATGATGAGACAGAAAAATGATGATACACCCTATACCCCCTATACGTCCAACGGAGAGGAAAATGGTGAACTGGACGAACAGCCCTATCCGGAATACGACGAAGACGGAAATCCATACGGATATATAGATGCCAATAAAAAATATATCGCTGAATCTGGACAGACTAAGCCTAAAAGGTTATATGATAAACTTAATCTTCCAACATATGAATATGTTCCGAATAATATCGGCATGGACAAAACTTATAACAACCTCATAAAACGAAACGACGATGTAGTGGGCTGGCTCAAGATAAACAATACACAAGTAAACTATCCACTTCTCATTGACCCCGGCGATATAACCCCTGGCATGGGTTACGGCGACCAATATGTAGAATACAATGAATATTATCTGCACCATGATATTGACAGGAAATATCTTTTTGAAGGCAATATTTATATGGACTGTCGTGATAATTTCGGTGCTGTGGAGGGTCTCCAGTCGGAAAATATAGTTATTTATGGTCATAATATGCTTAACGGCTCACAGTTCGGAAATCTTCGCCTCTATAAGGATACAAGCTACTACTGGAACAATCCTTTTGTATATCTCAGTTCAATTTACAGGGACTATGAATATGTTATAGTTTCTTTCTGTATAACAAGCGGAAATGCAGACACTGATTTTCGTTACTGGGATATGGAAGAACTTGACACACAGGAAGACTTTGACTATTATGTAAACAGAATAAAGCGTGACCAGTTGCTTGATACTGGTGTTGATGTAAAATACGGAGATAAACTGCTTACGCTTTCTACTTGTCATGCCGATGCGGACAACACAAGGTTTATAATTCTTGCAAGAAGATTAAGGGACGGGGAGTCAACAAGCAGTTTTTCAACTATTCAGAAATCTACATAATCCATTATATAAGGAGAATATTATGAAAATAAATAACTCAAAACGCATTCCGGCGTTTCTGTCTGCCGTGATGATGTGTTCAGTGGCAGTGGCTGTGCCGTCTGCATATGCAGAGGGTGAAGAGTTTCAGGATAATTACACTGAACCGGCATTCGCTGACGAACAGACAACAGATATTCCGGCAGAAGAAGTAACAGACACTCCGGTGGACGAACTGGAAAAACCACCCGTTATTATAACTCCGGCAGACCCACCCTCAAATAATTCGCAAACGGCAAGAAAAAAAGCCACTATAAATTCATATGATACCAGTCTTTCGGCGGTAAGTTATGAATTTTCATATCCGGAATATACATATGAAGAAGATTTTTCAAATTATACAACGGGTCAGCAGTATGAACAGGCAAAACAGGATATGATAGTTTCTTTCCGTATGGGAAATCCGGTCACTTCCGTTAAACGTGACAAAAGTGCTGACCTTAAACAGTTTGGTCACGTCGGCGAAATACCCGTTTCCAACAAAAAGAATGTATCATCTGATATGTCCGGTGAATTTACATTTGTAACATATGGCTGGGGACATGGTGTCGGAATGAGTCAGAATGGTGCGAATTTCTATGCAACATATGCCGGCTGGTCGTATCAGGATATTCTTGCACACTACTATCCGAATACCTATTTAATGAATACCGGTCTTACTGATTATGAGGAACTCACAATTGATGGACAGCCCGCCGGTGATACAGTTTCCGTTGTTGCACAGATTGTAAACAGGGAAATCGGTGGTTCTATGAACTATGAGGCTATCAAGGCACAGGCAGTGGCTGTATATACCTATCTCAAATATCACGGTGACGACTCCGCCGACCTGCTCGGTGAGCCTGACCCGCCACAGATTGTCATTGATGCCTGTACGGACGTTCTCGGTGAGGCACTCTATTATAATGGAAGTTATGCCCTTACTATGTTCTCCGCATCAACGGGCGGTTGCAGTGCAAACTGTGGTGAGGTTTTCTATTCTGATATTCCGTACCTGATAAGCGTTCCAAGTGATTACGATGAGGAATATGACCCACATTATGGAACAGTTACATATTATCCGTCTTCTGAGGTAAAGCGTCTTATTGAGGGAGAGTATGGAATAACTCTCTCTGACGACCCGTCAAAATGGATTCAACCGCTTTATTCGTCACAGACCGGCTATGTAACAAATGTCAATATAGATGACCAGTTGACTATAAGGGGCTATGAGCTTAAACTGCTCCTTGACCTGAAATCTTCAAAATTCAATCTTACATATACTGATTAACATAATATATAAGTCTTTGGACAATGGCTTGCCGGTCATATGTCCGGAGACTTATTCGCATTTTTCTGAAATAGGAGTTTAACACTCCGCAAAACCATAAAATAAATTAACAAATTTCGGAAACATATATTCTGTAATCGTGTACCTTTGAATGCTTTTCAGAAAAATTACTAAATTTATCATTCGCTTTTAGGTTGACAATTGTGCAATATTACATCTTGATAAATTGTTATTTAAGTTGTATAATTAATATAGGTGAAAAAGATTTTTCACTATTGTATTAAGGAGCGTACAGAAACAGGAATTTTCATATGTTTCCGGCATTCTGCTCTGTTATGAAAGTCAGGAGATTTATTATGAAATTCAATCATGTTCCGGTTATGCTTGAAAAATGTATTGATGGTCTGGCTGTACGTCCGGACGGTATCTATGTTGACGGCACAGCTGGCGGAGCAGGTCACTCATCGGCTATTGCTGAACGTCTCGGCGAAAACGGCAGACTTATATCTATTGCCCGTGACCCCGATGCTCTGACTGTATCTACAGAAAGACA